>JBBSFO010000248.1:0-7364 GCA_038238655.1 Thermomicrobiales bacterium
CGGACAGCTTCCTTTCCGCCGCCTCCTTCCAGGAGACGACGCGGGTGCTGACCGAAGCCGCGATCAACGGCCGGATTGACCGGCTGCGCGGCCTGAAGGAGAACGTCATCATCGGCAAGTTGATCCCGGCGGGGTCGGGCGTCGCGGCCCGCTACGCCCCCCAGGCGGACGCGCCCCGCGCGACGCGTTCCCGCGATCTCGGCATGAACGACGACGATACTCGCGCGTTGATGGGCGACGATGACGCCCTGACCGCCGCGACCCTCGCTGCCATGGAGCGCGAGCGTGACGCAATGCTCACTACCGAGGAGGACAACGAACCGGGCTTCGAGCCTGATTTCGCGGACGACCTCGATGAAACGCCGAGCGTCGCGGACGATGACGACTAGGCGACGGCGTCCCTAACCCCCAACCCCTTCCCCGGTGGGGAAGGGGAGCCGGGAGTGGGATAAGGCCACGCGAAATCATGGATGCTGTCGGGGCGCACAATCTGTGCGCCCCTTTTTATACTCGTTCGCGATGGGGCTGCCCCTTGTCCCGTACGGGCGATGCTCGAATCGCCCTCCCCGGATCGCCCGCGTCTTGCCTGCAGCGCCTTGCCATCGCGAGAGGGCGATTCAAGCATCGCCCGTACGCAATGCATCACGCTTTGTCGCGAACGAGTATCGTATGTGGAAACGGGCGGAATGAAAGGACGGACACATGGCTGCATGGGGATACGACATCTTCGATAACGATGCCGCAGCCGATGTACGAGGCCAATTCGAGGACGAATTGGAATCGGGTGCCTCGGTCGCTCATGCGACCAGTGTCGTCCTCCGCGAATGGGCGGATGCAATGAATGATGTGGACGATGGCCCGATTGTCTGGCTCGCGCTGGCGACGCTGCAACTCGGCCGCGACGCGCTCCAGCCGGACGTGCGCGATCACGCGCTGGCAGTAATTGATGGTGGCGACGACCTTCGACGTTGGGAAGCCGAAGGGACACCGGACGATGCGGCAGGGCGGAAACGCGTTCTTGATGATCTGCAGACGCATGTCGAGCAATGGAGCGGAAAGGAGCACACGTGATGGCTGAACAACCGATGGAGATCACGGTGCGCACCGCGCTGTCGCGGCAGTTCGGCGCGGCCATCGCTATGCTCGACAATGCCGTGGTGGCCTGCCCCGCCTCGCTGTGGCGAGCGCGCCTCTGGAGCGCACCCGCCGACCGCCCCCTCCCGCCGTTTATCCCACCGGAGTTCTCGGCGTTCTGGTATCTCGCGTATCACACGCTCTTCTGGCTCGACTTGTACCTCTCGGGCGCCCGGGAGGAGGACTTCGCGCCCCCCGCCCCTTTCATCTGGACCGAGTGCGACCCCGCCGTGTCGCCCGAGCGTCCCTATACGAAGGGGGAGCTGCGCGCCTATCTGGCGGCGCTGCGGCGCACGTGCCACACCACCCTCTCCGCGCTGACGGACGAGCGTGCGCACCAGGCCGTCTCCCACTATGCGTGGACACGGGGAGAGGCCGTCAGCTTCCTGGAGGTACAGATGCACAACATGCGCCACGTCCAGGAACATGCGGCCCAACTGAGTCTCTTTCTCGGACAGCACGGTATCCCGGACGCGGCGCTCGACTGGGTCGCGCGAGCGAAGGGTGCCCCGGACAGCGACTGAGCGCGTGCGACGTGACAAACCTAACGGGCAGCCCCTCCATTGCCAAACACGCGCCCGCCACATCGCGTCTCAGCGCGATGACCCATATGCGTCAAGCATCATATGACGCGGGCTGCTCTAACCGAATGTGCGCGATCGCGCGCTGGCAGTGATTGATGGCAGCGAACATCTCTGCCGTTGGGAGACCGAGGCGACATCGGAAGATGCGGCGGGCTGGAAGCGTGCCCTGGACGATCTGCGGGCACGTCTCACGCCCGATAGTTAAGCGGGAATCCGTGGCGGCGAATTAACCGGGTAGGTCGTAGAGGTAAGAGGGACGCTTGTCTCTACCAGACACGAAGACGGCCCCTGCGTGTTCCACAGGGGCCGTCTTCGTGTCGCGAATGTTGGTTGGTTTAGTCGCCATCCGCCGGGATTGGGGGGGCGTAGGCGGCGGGCTGGCCGATCTGCTGCGGCTCAGGCTCGTTGTAGACGAGCGGAATCTCGCCGTCGCGGCCGTAATCCTTCGGCAGTGGCTCGAACCGGCGAATGACATCGAGCACTTCGTAGTCGGTCAGTTCGTGGCGGACGAGCAACTCTTGCGCGAGGGCATCAACCACGTCGCGATGCTCGGTGAGCAGCCGCTTCACCTTCTTGTACTCCTCCTGGAGTACCCGCTCGATGCGCTTCTTTTGATCGCCGTCGGGCGGCGCGCCGGGGAGAAAGTAGAAGCTGTTGTCGAACCCGAACATGACGATCATCCGGGCAATATTGTTGGCAGAGGGAAGGTCGCCGCCCATCGTCATGTACTGCTCGCCAAAGAAGACTTCTTCGGCGGCGCGACCGGCGAGAGCAACCTGAATGCTCGCCAGGAGTTCATCGCGTGAGTTGGTGTGCGACTCGTCCACTTCCTTGAAACCGACGAACCCTTCGGCGTCGCCGTGGCGCAGGATCGTCACTTTCGTGATGCGCAGGAAGGGCCGCAGGATCACTTGCGAATACGCATGACCGGCTTCATGGTAGGCGGTGATACTGTTGTCGCGGTAGGTCTTCGTCGTCCGTGGCTGCCGCAGGCCATGCTCGTGCGTGTCGCGGGCGCGGGAGAAGTCCCAGTAGTTAATCGAGGTGCGCTCGTCGAAGTGGGCATGAACGACGGCCTCGTTGATAACGTACTTGATCGCGACTGGCGTATAGCCGATGGTGTCGCTGATCATTCGGTCAATCGGCATCGGATCGTGCTTCACCTTCGCGAGATAGTACTCGATCACTTCGCGGCGACCGTCGGCGTCTGGCAAGTCCACATGGATCTTACGGTCGAAGCGGCCCGGCCGCAGGAGCGCCGGATCGAGCGTGCTGGAAATGTTCGTCGCGCCAATCGTCAGGACGGGGGGAATTTGCGCCTTGCCCCGGATGATGTGCAGGGCACGGAGCAGGCTGCGCCACCAGACATACTCGCGCGGCATCGGGTCCATGTTGGTCAGCAGCGTATTGAGGACGCCGCCGCCGCCACCACCACCGCCACCCATCATGCCACCCATCATGCCGCCACCGCCAAGGCCTTGAGCGCCCATGCGGGACTGCGCGATGGCGTCAATCTCGTCGAAGAAGACGATGCACGCACCCCACTCCATCGCCTGCTTGCGCGCCTTGCGGTAAATCATCGAGGCTTGCAGGGGTCCCATACCGATAAAGACACCGATTAGCGAGGGTGCGGAGCAGTAGCAGAAGGGGATTTTCGCCTCGGTCGAGATCGCCTGGGCGAGGTACGACTTGCCGGTGCCGGGTGGCCCTTCGAGCAGCAGGCCGCGAATCACTTCGCCACCCATTTCCTTGAATGCCTTTGCCCCTTGCAGGAGGACGACGACGCGTCGCGCACCTTCGAGGACTTCTGGGTTGCCCTTGTAGTCTTTGAAGCCGATTCCGCCTTCACCCGGCTTCATCCAGGTAACGCGCGGTCGGCCCATCAGGAAGAAGAACGCGCCGAACTGGACAGCCATAAAGGTCATCGCGAAGAGCAACTGGAGCATCAATCCGATGATCGGGTTGCCCGAAAGGAACGCGGTGAACCGCTTCGACCATTCCGCCTGATTGCGGAAGACGATGATCGCGAAGATAACGACGCAGATGCGGAAAAGGAACTTCGGGCCACGGAAACGCAGCCAACGGACGAGGCTGTCAATCTGCTCGTCCGCCGCCTTGTCGAGGTCTTCCTCAGCGTTGACGTACTCGTTTGCGTAGGTCGGCTTCGGGCCGAGGCCGCGCAGGTCCGGCGGCGTGTATGCGCCCGGCAAAGGGATCGGCGCGGGCGGCGCCGGGGCGTACGTCGGTGGCGCGTACGATGGCGGTGGTTGTGGTTGCGGCTGGTGGGGCGAGTACTGTGGGTACTCCGGTTCGTTTGCCATGACCGTCACTCCCTTTTCTCGATGCTCGTGGGCACGCGCCGCACGGCTCCCCTAGTTGCCGCCGCCCTTCAGCTGCTGCAACACGTAATCGTACAGTTGATCAGTCACCTGATTGATCTGGCCTTTGTCGTCCATTACGAAGACCATCGGGACAGCCGTTTTCTGCGTACCGCGCCCGACATCCGCGACGTAGAAGTAGACGCCGCCTTTGGTCGGATCAGGGGCGCCATCTTTGCCGTAGCCGGCGATGTAATGGTAGCTGGCGTACGTGAAGCCCTGTTGCTGCTCCATCTTCAGGACGGCATCGAGGACGGTCTTGTCATCGCCGCGCGAAATGCGATGCGCCTTTTCCTGCGGGCCGAGGGCGTTCCATACCGCGTCGGTGTCGCCCTTCTGCATGGCGGTCAGATATGACTGGACGGCGGGTGTTTCCGGCGGCAACGGGATGGTGCCGTTCTTGGTCGCCGCATTCGGTGTCGCGCTGCTCGTGCCGCTGCCGGTCATCCACTTGTCGTAGGCGAGCCAGCCGGTGAAAAGCACGACCAACAAGAGCGCGACCGTCAAACCGGGGCGGACACCGAACATCATCTTGCCGACTGTGCTCGTGCTGCGGACGGTGCGCCGCATCATTCGGCGACCAACGCGCGCTTTCGAGGCGCGCGGCGCGGGTGGCGCTGCGACAACTTGCCCGTGTGATGCATATGGATTGGCGACCGGAGCCGAATATCCACTCGCAATTGCAGGGGCGTACTGCTGCTGCGCAGACGGATGCGGCGCGGGCGCGGGTGGCGCGGGGCGCGGGGGGATGACAGACTGTGGAGCGTACTGCGGAGCCGGTTGCGGTCGGGGCGCTTCATACTGCACCGGCTCCTGGCGTGTCGGCCGGGGCGGGTACTGCGGCAGTGGCGGCGTCCAAACGAGCCGTTCCTGCTCCACGCGCTCCTTTTCCAGTCGTTCCTGCTCCGCGTCAATCGTAAATGGCTCGGCGTGGCGCGCTTCGCCCGGTGCCTCGTGTTGGGGAGTGCCGGGTGGCGCGCTCTGCGTTTCGCCCGCTTCTGATACGGCAACAGACGGTTCGTGTCCGCGTTCAGCGTCGGGAGCCGGGTGTGTATCGTCGGGCGGTGCGCCGTGTGGCGGGGCCTGATAACGCTCGGTCATGTGGTCAACCCTTCTTGATGTCCGGCCACGTTCGGATTGTATGCCAAAGACTCGCTTCTTCACGATTACCGACCAGCGTACGGAGTAATCCTGAATTCCTGATGAATCCGCCCTGAAAAGCCGCTGAACGTCTCGTTTTTTGCCCTATATTCATAGGGCCGCACACACGGAAACGATGCGTAAGTGTAGCACATATCCGAATCGGTATTCCAGGTCGTTTTCGGTGCGTTGCCGGGGGTTAGGTTTGCCCACCGTATACACCGTATTTCTCCTTGTCATCGCGCCACCCCGCGTGTAGGATGCCGGGACAGGAGTAATGAGCAACGCGCAACGAGTGAAACGTCTAGTCTGACTACCGACTACAGACTACTCGTGAGGAGGAGAGCGGCATGGCGGAACGACTGGTGGATTTGCGGAGCGATACCGTCACACGGCCAACACCGGCCATGCGTCGGGCGATGGCCGAAGCGGAAGTCGGCGACGACCAATACGGCGAGGACCCGACAATTAACCGGCTAGAAGACCTCGCTGCCGATATGCTCGGCAAGGAGGCGTCGCTCTTTGTCGTTGGTGGCACGATGGGCAACCTGTGCGCCGTCCTTGCCCATTGCCAGCGTGGGCAGGAAGTGATTATGGGCGATCAGTGCCATATCGTCCTTTACGAGGCGGGCGGCACGGCGGTGCTCGGCGGATTGCCCTGGCGCATCCTGCCAAATACCCGCTGGGGCACGATGGAGCCGGAAGCGATTCGCGAAGCGATCCGGGGCGACCGCGAGGGCGAGCCGCCGACAGGCGTCCTGTGCGTCGAAAACACGCACAATCGCTGCGGTGGCCTGCCACTCGACCGCGCGACGATCAAATCCATGGCGGATGTCGCGCACGAGCATGGTATCCCGGTGCATATGGACGGCGCGCGCGTTTTCAATGCGGCTGCCGCGCTCGGTGTGCCAGTCGCGGAGATCGTGCAGGATGTGGACACTGTCCAGTTCTGTCTTTCCAAGGGGCTTGCCGCGCCGGTTGGCTCGATGATCGCTGGGTCGGCGGATTTTATCGCCCGCGCGCGGCGGATGCGGCGGATCGTCGGCGGCGCGATGCGGCAGGCGGGTGTCCTCGCCGCTGCAGCGATCATCAGCCTCACCGAGATGGTGGATCGTTTGCCCGAAGATCACACGCGCGCCCGGCGGCTCGCGGAAGGGTTTGCGGATGTCCCCGGTATCTTTGTGGACCTCGAACTCGTGCAGTCGAACATGGTCTTCTACAAACTCGACCCGCCGAACCCTGATTTCGCCGCCGAAATGAAGGCGCAGGGGGTGCTCGTCGGCGGTGGTCAGTATGGCGGTCGGATGGTGACGCACTACGAGATCAGCGACGACGACATTGACATGGCGATCATGGCGGCGCGCACGACCGTCACCGCCCTGTCGCGGTAACGCACGATGGACGGCGCGCGTCCGACCGGCATCAACGGGAAGCACATCGCGCTCGGCGTGACGGGCAGCATCGCGGCGTACAAAGTCATCGAACTTGCCCGCCTATGTGTCACGGCGGGCGCGACGGTGGATGTGTTGATGACCGAGGGGGCGACGCGCTTCGTCACGCCGCTCACCTTCGCCACGCTGACGCAGCGGCGCGTTTGGACGACGCCGTACGAGCCGTGGAGCGAGTCGGAGGAGGGGCATATCTCTGTCGGGCGGCGGGCCGATGCCTTCGTCGTCGCCCCCGCGACGGCAGATATGCTGGCGAAACTCGCCCACGGCATCGCGGACGACATGATCTGCCTCTCTGCCCTCGCGACCAGCGCGCCGATGATCCTTGCGCCCGCGATGAATCACTTCATGTGGCTGCATCCCGCCGTGCAGGCGAATGTCGCGACGCTCGCGGCTCGCGGCGCGCGGATCGTCGGGCCGGACGAGGGGCCGCTCGCCTCCGGCTTCGTTGGCATGGGCCGGTTGGTGGCAATGGAGCGGCTGTTCGACACGATCACCGGGCTGCTCGGGCAACGGCGCGATCTCGCCGGGCGATGCATCGTCGTGACGGCGGGCGGGACGCAGGAACCGCTCGATCCCGTCCGCTATCTCGGTAACCGCTCGTCCGGGCGGATGGGGTACGCGATTGCGGCGGCGGCGCTGGCGCGGGGCGCGGCGGTGACGCTCGTTTCCGGCCCGAC
>JBBSFO010000249.1:0-7346 GCA_038238655.1 Thermomicrobiales bacterium
ATGTCCATATCCTGCTCCTCGGCCTCGACCGTCGCGACGACGAGCCGACCCGCTCGGATACGATGATTATCGTCACGGTTGATCTCTGGAACGGCGTGGCGAGTATGCTCAGTATCCCGCGCGACCTCATCGTTTCGATTCCCGGCCACGGAGAAGACCGCATCAACGCCGCGTACGTCTATGGGCAGTTGGCGCATCCCGACGATTTGGTTGCCGGGCCTGCGCTGGCGGTCGAGACTGTATCCAGGCAATTCAAGGTGCCGATTGAGCATTATTTGCAGGTGGATTTCAACGGCTTTCGCGGCGCGGTGGATGCGGTCGGCGGTGTGTACATCAATGTCACGGAAACGATTGATGACCCGGAATACCCAACGGACGACTATGGCTACACGCACATCCACTTCGATCCGGCCTGCTACCATATGGACGGCGAGCAGGCGCTGGAATATGCGCGCACGCGTCATTCCGGCAGCGACGATCAGCGGCGCGACCGGCAGATGCAGGTGATGCAGGCCGTGCTCGACCGGACGAACGACCTCAATGCGGCGCGCCGGTTGCCGGAAATCGTCAAGTCGCTCGGCGCGTCCGTGCAGACAAGCATCCCGTGGGAGGGTCAACTGTCCCTGGCGCGCATGAGTCGCCGTATCAACACGACCGGTGTCCAGCGATTTTCAATCGAGCCGCCGATGGTCAGGCCGACGATTACGCGCTATGGTGCATGGGTCTACCTCGGCGATTGGGGCGCGATCGGCAGCCTCGTGCGCGAGGCGACCGATCCGAAGCGTCCGATTCCACAGGATCGGCGGGAACTTCAGGGGAGTACGACGCATGACATCACCGATACCACCCCTGCGACCCGTTGTGGTCCTCGGTAGCATCAACACCGATCTCGTCGTCCGCGTGCAGCATTTCCCGCGCCCCGGCGAAACGATGCACGGCTCCGATTTCGCGATGATCGGCGGCGGCAAGGGGGCAAACCAGGCGACTGCCGCCGCCCGGCTCGGCGCACCGGTGCAGTTCATCGGTGCGGTCGGCGCGGACGATTTCGGCACGCGACGGATTGCGGAACTGGCTGAGGCGGGCGTGGATGTGTCCGGCATTCGGCGCATCGCGGACAGCCCGACCGGCGTTGCGCTCATTACCGTCAACGCGCAGGGCGAAAATACGATTATCGTCGCCGCCGGTGCGAATTGGCGCGTGACCGAGAGCGATATTTCCGGGACGATGCTGGCGATGGCGGCGGGCGGGCTGCTCGCCGCGCAGCTCGAACTGCCACTCGAAACAACCGCTGCCGGCCTCGCCCGCGCGCGAATGGCGGGGCTGACAACGTTGCTCAACACCGCCCCATACAAGCCGGAGGCACGCAGCCTACTCCATCATGTAGATATTCTCGTTGCGAACGCGGTGGAGGCGGGCGATCTCGCCGAATGGGCGAGCGCAGCGACGGAGGAGAATGGCGCGGATGTCGCGGCGCGGCTCCGGGCGCGCGGCCCGCACACCGTCATCGTTACCCTTGGCGCGGCGGGCGTGATCGTTGCGACGGCTACGGAAACGACGTTGATTCCCGCGCCGCGCGTGCAGGTCGTGGACACGACGGGTGCCGGTGATTGCTTCACGGGCGCGTTCGCCGCCGCGCTCGTCGGCGGGGCGGAGATTGACGAGGCTGCGCGCCGGGCGGTGTCTGCGGCAAGTTACTCGACAACGATTTTCGGTGCCACGACCGGCATGCCGACGACGGAACAACTGGATGCATTCATTCGTTCAACCGACGCGTCGTAGCGATTGATGGAGGAGACAGCAATGCAGGAAAATCAAGCGCCGCTCGTGCAGTTCGGGCCGGGCGGCGAGCAATGGTGGCAGATACCGGCGGGCGCGTCGCTCGCATCGAGCGACGGCGTCACGGTCGGTACCGTCCTGTCCGTCGGGACGGCGTATCTCCACGCCGGTAATTCGATGCTGGCGGACGGCGATGTCTACGTGCCCTTGCAAGCAATCGGCGGGTTCGATGCAGCGGCCAATGTCGTCCATCTCACCGTGACCGCCGAAGCCGTGCGGGGTATGTTCGGCAACGCACCCGCGAACGACGGATACTCCTTGCAGGCGATGCATCCCGACACGCTGCCGTTACCGACGACCGCGCCGCCGACGCCGGTGCGGGAATACACCATCGCGCTACGCGAGCAGGAAGTGGTGCTCACCGTGCTCCCGAATGTCGTCAAAGAAGTGCTCGTCCGCCGCGAGCGGCAAAGCGGCGAAGTGACGATCACCGAAACTGTGCGGAAAGAAACCGCGCACATTGAGGTGGAACGAGCAACGTCGTAGTTTGCACGTAACAGTTTTGCGGCGGTAGCGCAGGCTCCGATTATTTCGTGTCGGGCCAGGACGCGATCAGCGGCGTGTCGTCACGAATCGCGAGCAGGGCGACGCGCTCGCCGGGGTATTTGAGCAAATTGTTGTTCCAGCCGACGAGCCAACCATCCGCACCGGCGCGCATCTCACTCTCGGCAATGGGGCGGCCCCACAAGTCTACCAGGCGCGCCAGCACGTCACCCGCCGCGAAGTCGTCGCCCGGCATCAGCAATGGTTCGACAATGCCGGTCGCCCGCGCGCGAACCGAATCGTCCTCCCGCGTCGGAAATCCGGGCGCGACGATTCGGACGCCCGTCGGCTGACGGATCTCTCCATCCACCATGCCCGCCCAGACCAGCGTGTTCTCGATCCCCTGCACCGCCGCCTCGACCGCCGACCAATCCACGCTGATGCCCATGCCGAGTTCGAGCGTCAGGGCCGGGATACCCGCCTCGTTCACCGCCGCGCCCGCGACCGAGCGATGCAGCTCGCGTTTGACGTATTTCTCCGGCGTCGCCTCGTTGACGACCGACAACCCGAATGCGCGCGCGAGGTCGTCCAGCCGCGCAGCAAGCGATTCGGCGCGTGACCGGTCACCGTCCCCGTCATACAGGACGCGGTCGCGGATGATAAATGGGACGGAAAGGATGCTCGCGTTGTGCAGGTCGAGCAGGACGTCCGCACTCGGCGTGATGTGCGACCAGATTGTGCGCGCGATCGTTTCAAAGACGCTCGGCGGCTCGGATGTCTCTGCTTCGGGGCGTGATTTGCGGGTCGGAAACGTCCGGTTGGGATCGGTGCGGTCGTAGTATGCCGTGCGCGACGCAGTACGAAGACCAGCCGGGTTGAGCGACGGCATCGCGATCACGGTGCCGCGCAACCGAGGCGGCAGTGCGGCGACCATAGTCCGATGGATCGCCGGGATGCCAGCATATTCCGCGCCGTGGATGTTCGCCGTCAGCCAGAGTGTCGGCCCGTCTTCCCGCCCTTGCGCGATCAGGACCGGCAGTCGCTCCGGGATACCATTTGGATGATCCAGCACGTCGAGATGGCCGTAGGTCAGTTCACCGGGTCGCGCTTCCGCCGTGCCGATCCGTACTCCGCGTGCGCTGGGCATAGCAACTCCTTTGTCGTAGCGGCATTCAATGTGCAGTGCAGGGTACAGCATATGCGACGGCGGTTGCCCGAACAACCGTGCTATACTCCGTCGTGGCAATCCGGTAGGCGTGCGAACGCTCATCGGAGGTTTTGGTATTGACTTTTTCGCCCGCCTGGCTCCTTCGGGTCGGCCTATGGGAAGGAATGTTGCTGTATGGCGCTCGCCGATCTCCTGCCGCTCCTGCGCGACCAACCGTGGTTCGTGGAGATCGTCGCGGCGATTGACCGAGGCGACCGGCGGGCGATTCCGTTGCCGGGGTTGGCGGTGGCGGCGCGTCCCTATGTGGAGGCTGCCGTCGCATCGTATCTCGGACGTCCCGTTCTGATCGTCACCTCGCGGCCTGACCGAGCCGAGGAGATCGTCGAGGCGATTGGCGCGTACCTGCCGCCGGACGCTGTCGTGTTACAGCAATGGCGGACGCCCGACGCGCTGCCGTACGAGGTGTTGCCGCGCGATCCCGCCACAGCCGCGCCGCGTCTGAATATCTTGCATCGTCTCGCGACGGCGCGCGACGAAAACGTTTGCCCGGTCGTTGTCGCGTCGGCGGGCGGGCTGATGCGCCCGGTCATGCCGGTGGAGGAACTCCGCCGCCATACGACGCTGCTGCGGGTCGGTATGCGCTTCAACGAGCGGGAGCGACTCGCGGAGTGGATCGCCTGGGGCTACACGACGGAGCCGCTGGTCGAGCAACCCGGCCAACTCTCGCGGCGCGGCGGCATTATTGATATTTTTCCGCCGACAGTGGACAGCCCCGTTCGCATCGAACTGTTCGGCGATGAAATCGAGAGCATCCGTCAGTTCGATCCAGCGACGCAGCGGTCGTCCGGGCGCATTGACCGCGTGGCGGTCATCCCACCAGTCGAGTTGCCGCCGTGGCGGGCCGGTGCCGCCTCCGCCGCGCTCGCCGATGTGGAGCTCGATGGCCTCCGGCCGGAAATTATCGCGGAATGGCAGCGGCACCGGGCGGCCTTGGAACGCGGCGATGTACCGCCGCTCGGCGATGGGCCATTGACGCCGTACTTCCTGCCCGAAATGGTGACGCTGCTCGATGCGCTGCCGGACGACGCGCTGGTGATTGTGGACGAGCCGGGTGCGGTGCGCCTCGCCGGGACGCAACTGGCCGCGCAAGCGGAGGAATTGCGTGCCAAATTCGTGCAGGGCGGCGAACTACCGGCGAACATCCGCATGCCGTTCCTCCCGTGGGATGCCGTGCAAGCGCGGATTGACGCGCGGATGCATCTAAATATCGGCTCGTGGGACGAGACGCCCGGCGCGGAGGATGAACAGGTGGCGCGCAGCGGGCAGGGCTTCGATCCGGCACCGGCGTTCGGTGGCCGGTTGGACCAGGCGATCGAGGCAATCCGGCGCGCATCGGTGGGCGGGGAACGGGTCGTGATCGCGACCAATCAGGATCAGCGGATGCGCGAGCTGCTGCTCGACGCCGATCTGTTTCCGATGGCACGGACGAACCGACCGCGCGCTACCGGCGATGCGCCGCTCGCCCCTCTCGTCCCGCCACCGACCGGGAGCATTGAGCTGGTACACGCCGCGTTGCCCGTTGGCTGGCATAGCGCGTCGCTCGGCACGCTGCTCCTTTCCGACCGCGAACTGTTCGGCGTGCAGACGGTCGTGAGACGACCGACGCGCCGCTCGCAAACTGCCGCCCATGCCTTCATTGAGGGGTTGGAGGAAGGGCAGTACGTCGTCCATATCGAGCACGGCGTCGGTGTCTATCGCGGTCTGGTTACGCTGACGACCAGCGGCGCGGCGCGCGAGTACTTACTGATCGAGTACGCGGGTGCGGATCGGCTCTATGTGCCCGTGGATCAAACCGACCGCGTCGCCCCGTATCAGGCGGGAGGCAACGAGCCGACCATCCATAAACTCGGCGGCGGCGAGTGGACGCGACTGAAAAGCCGCGTCAAGAAGGCGGTCCTCGACCTCGCGGACGATCTGGTGAAACTCTACGCGGCCCGCGAAACCGCCGTGCGGCCGGGCTATGGCGAGGATACGTCGTGGGATAACGCCCTTGCCGACTCCTTCCCGTATGAAGAGACCGCCGATCAGCAGCGCGCGATCAACGAAGTGAAGCGCGATTTGGAGGAAACGGAGCCGATGGATCGCCTCCTGTGCGGCGATGTCGGGTTCGGTAAAACGGAAGTCGCGCTGCGGGCTGCGTTCAAGGTCGTCAATGCTGGCCAGCAAGTGGCGGTGCTCGTCCCGACGACCGTGCTCGCCTTGCAGCATTTCCGGACCTTTCGGGAGCGGCTGGCCGCTTTCCCGGTACGGATCGAGATGCTTTCGCGCTTGCGGACAGCGCGCCAGAACGAGACGACGGCGCAGGCGCTCGCGGACGGCCAGATTGACATCGTGATCGGCACGCACCGTTTGTTGCAGAAGGACATTCGTTTCAAGCGTCTCGGTTTGATCGTCGTGGACGAAGAACAGCGCTTCGGTGTGCGGCACAAGGAACGGTTTAAGCAGATGCGCGCCGAGGTGGACGTACTCACCCTCTCTGCGACGCCGATTCCGCGCACGCTCCATCTCTCGCTGATCGGCGTCCGCGATCTGTCGTTGATCCAGACGCCGCCGGAGGAGCGGCTGCCTGTCCGCACCTTCGTCACGCCATATACGGAAAGCATCGTGCGCGAGGTGATTCTGCGGGAGTTGGATCGCGACGGGCAGGTCTTTTTCGTACACAACCGCGTGCAGAGCATTCCCCACTACTACAAGATGCTCACCGATCTCGTCCCCGAGGCGCGCATCGGTATCGGCCACGGCCAGATGGAGGACGGCAAACTCGAAGAGGTGATGCTCAAGTTCGTGCAGCGCGAATTCGACGTACTGCTCTGCACGACGATTATTGAGTCGGGCCTCGACATCCCGAACGCGAACACGCTGATCGTGGACGACGCAGCGAATTACGGCCTGACACAACTCTACCAACTGCGCGGCCGCGTCGGGCGCTCGTCCAACCGCGCCTACGCATACTTCCTGTACGACGCGACGAAGCCGATGACCGCCGAGGCCCAGCAACGGCTCGAAGCGATCCAGGAGGCGACCGACCTCGGTGCGGGCTTCCAACTGGCAATGCGCGATCTGGAGATTCGCGGCGCGGGCAACATCCTCGGCGCGGAGCAGAGCGGACATATCGCGGCGGTTGGCTTCGATCTCTACACGCGCCTGCTGCATGCGGCGGTGGAGGAGGCCCGCACCGGCGAAGCGACGCCCGAGGAACGCCCCGTCTCGCTCGATTTGCCGGTGACGGCCTTCCTGCCGCCCTCGTATGTGCCCGACGATCCCTTGCGGATCACCCTCTATCGGCGCATCGCCGACCTCGACACACTCGGCGGAGTGGACGAGATGGCGCACGAACTAACCGACCGCTTCGGCCCCGTCCCCGACTCCGTCGCGGGCCTACTCGACCTCGTCCGCTGGAAAATTCGGGCGCGCAATGTCGGCATCGAAGTGATTAATCAGATCGAACACGAGATCGTCCTGCGACCCGTCCCGACCGTGCGACTCAATCAGTCTCGTCTGCTCCGCCAGTTTGGTCGCGAAATCCGCTTTACCCCAAACACCGTCCGCCTCAACGCCCGTCATTTGCCCGACTGGCGCGCGGCGCTGGACACGGCCCTGACGGAAATCGAAGCGGCAGCAGCAAATGCCCTCCCGGCCCTTGAAGCCGCCGGTATGGGATCGCGGGGATCATAAAGGAGCATGAGCGTTCACAGGGGCGGCGGTGGGCTTCAGCCTGCCTCCTTGCTTTGGCCGGCAGGCCAATGAATATTGACAACGTAATTGGGGTAATGGTGGTGGCAGGCTTCCAGCCTGTTTG
>JBBSFO010000250.1:0-7324 GCA_038238655.1 Thermomicrobiales bacterium
CTGCCGGTGTCGTCCCCTTCGATGGCGACGATCAACCGGTGCGCCGTCTGCTGGATTGCCGCGAGGTTGCGCCGTACCACCGCCAGGTCGCGCGCCCACTCCGCCACATAGCCGAAACTGTAGCCGCTCGTGTCGAGGCCGAAATGGGAGAGCACCGTGTACGCCGCCCCTTCCGCCACCGTCTCCGCGTCTTCCCACCGCACGCCCCCGCAATGGTCGGCGGTGAAGTGTGCTGCCTCGTGGACGAGCGTCTTCAATTCCCGTATCCCGGTCAGGTGATGGTGGATGGCGATCTCGCGGGTGCGCGGCAGGTAGTAACCATTCGCCCGCCCAGTGTCTCGTTGCACAATCGTCACCCCCTCTCGCCGCAACCAGCCGGTCAGTTCCTCCCGGACGACCTCGGCTACCGTCACATCGCCAGTGAGTGCGCTATAGATCGGCGGCACTGCGAGCGGTTCCCCTGTCGTCTGGTCAATGTCCCAGACGTACCCGACACCCCAGCCGATGACGATCTCCTGTTCCTGTGTATCGTCCTCCGCCGGCGCGATACGGGCGCGGTGGGGCACGACGATGCGGATACCACGCTCCCCCTTCTTCACCTGCCGCCCTAGCGCCTGCCACGCCCGGTATCCCGCCACACGGGTCGCCACCGGGCTCTGGGCATGGATCATGGCAACGTTGTTCGGTGAGTACATGTGAATGCGGGCGAGCGTGGCGAGATAGCGGGCGAATGCGTCCCCGTCGAGGATGGCGGCGATCCCCCGTTCAAGCGTCGTCAGCGCATCCCGCATCTTCTCGTCGCGCCCCCCCGCGTCATGATCAGAGGCGGATGCAGCCATACGGCGGGGTGTCGGTGTCCGGTGCGGTATTCCAATCATCGTCATCTTCTTGCTCCTCGATACGATCAGTCCAATCGCGCATGTCTCGGTACTCGGCGAGGCTTACTTCTGGGAGTTGCAAACGGTCGCGTGTCGCACACTCGAAGCGGTACTCATCCCAGAGATCGCCGGGGAGTCGCCGTCCCGATGGGGTGAAGGTGTGCCGCAGCGTTGCAGGCCACCTGCTCCGACTGGTCGGGTGCATGGTCAAAGACATTTGTTCTCTTGCGGATGCAGCCGCACCGTTCAGCGCGAGCGCGGTCTGCGTGTAGGGCATGGCAACGCCTCTCATGTGCTCCGTTGCGGTCAAAGGGGGGATGGGGACGGCTATACACCGTCCCCTGTAGCCGTCACGCCGCCGCGATCTCGCCGGGGAAGGTGACGGGGTGGACGCAGCGCATCCGGTCAAGCCGGAATGTCTGCGTCCGTTGGCGGAAGGTGCAGTATGCCTTGCACGCGACGTAATGCTCCTCGGTCAGCATTACGGCACTGGGGTAGAGGGTACGGGCTGTCAGATCGCGCTTGGCGTCCTCATAGAGCACCGTCACCGCCCCGCTCTCCATCAACGCCGTCACGAACGCCTGAATGGTGTCGCGGGTCGCGAGCACGCCGTCGCCGTCCTGATGGTTGTGCCACGAGTAGGTGACACCGTAGAAGGCGCGCACCGCATAGTCGGCGGTCTGGGGGTCGGTCTGGGGGGTGATGGTGCGGGGTATCTGGACGGTTGTTGGGACGGTGAAGGTGACGTACGCTGTGGTCGCCATTGGGGTCATTCCCTCTGGTCGGCCCCGGCGGTGGTTGCACACCGGCTGGGGCATCTTCTTCGTCAACCCATCGTTGACATCCCCAGTATCGCATATTTTGCACCATTTGTCAATACATTGTATGTCATTATGGTTGACATCTTCCGCGCCGCCCGCTATCCTCGTTCGTTGAGGAGGGGTATCATGTTGGACAAGAAGCCGACGACTATTCGCTTGAGTGCCGAGGCGCGCCGCCTGCTCGATGCTCTGTCCGCGCGCTTGGGCGTGAGCCATACCGCCGTGATCGAACTGGCGATCCGGGAGAAAGCACAACGTGAGGACGTGAAGGCGAAAGAATCGTGACGTGGTGCGGGAGAAGGTCGCATGATCCCCTCTCGCACCTGTGCTGCTCAATCGTCGCTGCGCAGGACACCGGCATGGCAGAGGTACCGCCGCAATCCGTCCAACCCGCCCATGACCATCTGCCAGAAGGCACGATCCATCGGCACGGGCGTCCAATCATCCTCGGCTTCGAGGAAGTAGATCGGCGTCTTGCCCGTCGCCCATTCCCGCTTCCAGTGCTGAATCATCTCCGCGCGGGTGCGATAGTAGGCATGGCGTAAATCCTCATACTCGCACCGCTCCAAGTCACGGTTACTCATTGTTTGGTCGCGCTCGTCCATCTCGCTTCCCTTTCTGCTTGATGCATTTCCCGGCGTCCCCCGCCGCTACGGTTTCGGGTGCATGGCGGTCAAGGCCGCAGAGCGACGCGCAGCGGAGCCGGGTGCCCTCAGGGCAGAGTTGAGGGCCATGCGACCCTCGTTCTCGCGGCGGGGGATGACAGCGGAAAATGAATCTGGCACCGCATTCCGCTCTTGAGGAACGGCGTCGCGTGCATTGGTCGCCCCGATGAGGTTCACCGCAGGGTGCGCCGCAGGAGTTCCGTGTAGTCGCGGTCGGAAAGCCATGGTCGGAGGGCGGGAATCGCCGCTGCCGGCACGGCGAAGTAGAGTCGCGTGTCGCCGACCGCCATCAGGACGTGCCCGCCGTCGTAGGGTCCATTGGTGATCCGCGAGAGCGGCATGAGGGAGAGTCGCATCTCCCACTCGACCAGCTTGCCGAACCATGCTTGGAGGGTGGCGGGCCTCCCGGTGATAACGATCTCCCCGCGTTCCCACGCTTCCCCGTCGAGCATCTGCACGGTCACCACATTCGTGTCGGTCATGATCTTCCCCCTCATTGTCTGCTCCCGGTGGACACCGCAAGCGTCTCGCGCATCCGCGCGCGCGTCTCGTCGCGCCCCTCCCGCAGGTCCCGGTCGGTGATGACCTGTACGGTCCACCCCTCACGAGCGTATGTCTCCGCACGTCGCGTCTCTCGTGCTTCTATGCCCTTCTCCAAGAAGAACGCCGCCTGATGCGCCCCGCCATGCACCTCGATCGCCAGCTTCCGTTCAGGGATCGCGAAATCCGCGTACATACCGGGTGAGACTTTGTACTCGCGCTGGTAGTCGCGTCCTTCCTCCGCCCCGAGTTCTTTGAGCAGTCCCTGCATCTCCCGCTCCGGGCGGGTCGGTTGCTCGCGCCGATGGGTGGCGAGCAGATCACTTGCGTACTCGCGCCCATACCGTGCCGCCGTCGCCTGATAGCCGTACCGGCCTGCCTCCTGTAAGCTCTCCGTCGAACGATAACTCTGCGCATAGCGCTGGTGATCGGGATCCTTGAACTTCTCCCGGCCCATCGTCCGCCAAGCTTCCCGTTGTTCCTCCGTCACCTGCAGAGGCTGTCGCGGCATGCTCGGCGCACGTTCGCCTCGATCATCGCCCCAGTCCCCTGGCATCATGATCTCCTCCCACCATTTCCAACGTCCTTCGTGATCCGACCGCTTCTTCTCCGTCGTGGGGACTAGACAGTACACGGGTAGATCGTGTAATATCCGTATAAGCGGTCAGTATACGATAATATTCGCTTTATCGAAAGACCGTCGAAAAGCCATCACCGGTTGGCAGCAGTAAGGAGGCACCGATGAAACCGATCTCACGGCGTGGCGTCTTGAAGGTCGCAGGGGGGCTCGTCGCCTTTCTCCCCGCCGCCCGCATGCTCGCCCAGCCGCCCTCGGTCGCTGCGGACTACTGTGGGTGCGGCATCCCTGACGATTGCGAGTGCGACTGCGCGCTCAGCTACAGCGAGGTGCAGATCCCCTGCTTCTATCCCTGCGACCCGCCCTACCCCGGCTGCACCGCGCCCGTCTTCGAGGTCGTGCAGTACCAGTGCTGCAACTACCTCGGCATCGCCTGCGGCGGGACCGCGACGGTCATCGCCCGCATCCCGTGCCCGTACTAACAGAGCCACGTCGTATCGATCACGATCAGGAGGGGACACTATGGCAGCATCGAAGGCGCTCCACACGATCACGATCCATCCCGGGGAAGCAGGCAGCGGCGTGACGGCGCGCGAACTCATCGATCACGAACTGCGGCAGTCGCACGTCACCTGCCCGTTGTGCGGTCAGGCCGTGGAAATCTCCAAGGAGATCGACCGGGAAGTGCGCAAAATCGCGGCGAGCCCGCAGGGCGGGAGCACCCATCTGCTCCTCTCGATCCACCATCCGTCCGGTATTCCCATGAATCTGCCTGCGGGCGCGCGACCGATCACCGACCCCGCCAAGCTCGCCAAGGCAGAACAGCGGGCGAAACTCGTCAAGGGGAAATAGGCATCAGGTAATCACCGGCGGCACGCGAGGGCGCGACGGGTGTCGGGCTTGTTTCGTCCTCGCCGCCGCGCATGCGGGAGACGATCATGCAGTTCCTGACCTTGGCGCTCGATTGCTACTTCGCGGCTGTCCTCGGCACCGCCGGCCTCGCCAAGATGGGCGATCCCGCGCCGTTCGCCGCCACTCTGCGACGGCAGCACCTCCTGCCGACATGGAGTGTCGGTACGATCGGCCGTCTCCTCCCCTCTCTTGAGATCGCGATGGCTGGGGCGCTCCTCTCAAGCATTGCCGCCATCCCCGTTGCCACCTTCACCGTGCTCATCTTCGCCGGTTTTCTCGTTGTGCAGATCCTCCTTCTCGCGACGCGGCACGGGAGCGACTGCGGCTGCTACCGTGCCGCGTCCTCGCACCGCATTGAGGGGGCGAGCATCGCGACTGCATCGCTGCTCCTCATGCTGGCAGGGATCCATCTGTGGCTCGTCATCGAGACGACGGCGATCGCCTGGCACTGGCGACTGGCTATCGGGGTACTCGGTGCCGTAGCAGGGAGTCGGCTCGGGTGGCGGACGTGGCAGCGGCGGCGATCGGCGCGGTGCCTGCAACGACCCGCACGGATGCATCTCCAAGCATGGATACGATCCCGTAGCGGCAGTCATCCGATCAGCCGCGAGGAGCGATGAGAGCAAGGAGCGGCACCGGAACACGCCGGTGCCGAGGAGCGCGTGCAGAGGAGCCGGGCGTGAGCAACACTCCCCAGACCCCATCACCTCCACCCGCTGGCAACACCGGCTATCGCCAGGTCGGCATCGACCTCTACCAGGGAGACTGCGGCGCGGTCCTGGCACGCTTACCGACCGCCTCCGTCCAGTGTGTCGTGACCTCTCCTCCCTATTGGGGGCTGCGCGCCTACGGCACCGCGACTTGGCAAGGCGGCGACCCCGCCTGCGACCATCGGGTGCGCCCGCAGCATGCGCCGGGCACCTCGACCCTCACCGGCAGCAAGAGGGGAGTGGATCACGCGCGGGAAGGATTCACGGAGCGCTGTCCCCGGTGCGGTGCCATGCGCGTGGACCGGCAGATCGGTCTCGAGTCGACGGTCGAGGCGTACATCGCGGCGTTGGTCGCGGTCTTCCGGGCAGTGCATCGGGTGCTCCGGGATGACGGGACGGTCTGGCTCAATCTCGGCGACACCTACGCCTCGGCCTGGCCGTGCAATCGCCGCTCGGTGATCGGGCAGGGGTCGATTGCCGACGGGAAGCGAGGCGATCGCCCCGACCGTCGCGGCACCGGGCTGAAGGAGAAGGACCTCGTCGGCATCCCCTGGCGTGTCGCCCTCGCCCTCCAAGGGGATGGCTGGTATCTGCGCAGCGACATCGTCTGGGCGAAGAGCAACGCGATGCCGGAATCCGTGCGCGATCGGCCGACCCGCGCGCACGAATACCTCTTCCTGCTCAGCAAGCGTCCCCGCTACTACTACGACGCCGATGCGATCCGTGAGCCGCTCAAGGAGACGACGTTCTCGACCTTCGGCACCCGGCACCGGGCGCGGGGCAATGATGCGCTCGGCAAGGTCAAGGCGGACAACTGGGCACGCACGGTCGCGATGCGGCAACCCCGCCTCAATCCCGATGGCACACTGGCGAGCGCCAACAAGCGGGATGTCTGGACCGTGGCGGCCGGGCACTTCGCCGGCGCGCATTTCGCCGTCTTCCCGCCCCAGTTGATCGCGCCGTGCATCCTGGCGGGGACGAGTGCTCACGGCTGTTGCCCGCACTGCGCTGCACCATGGATACGGATTGCTGACGCGTCGCCCATCCCCCACGACATGTCGACCGCGAGCGCCTATCCGCCGGAGACGAACGGCTACCGGCTTGCGCAATTCCGGCAATCGGCGCGCGCTCGCGGCGTGCCCTCCGGCACGCCGCGCCGGACGATCGGCTGGCAGCCTGGTTGCACCTGCGGCGACGCCGCACCCGTCCCCTGTGTCGTGCTCGACCCCTTCGCGGGTTCGGGGACGACGGGGATGGTGGCACGCCAGCAAGGGCGGCACTTCGTGGGCATCGAATTGAGCGAGCCGTATTGCCGGATGGCGATGGAGCGCATGCGACAGGCAGTCCTCCCCTTGCACGCGGCGCGGGATGCACCGCAGTAGCGACAGACGCGTTCGGAACCGCCTTGTCGTCAAGCGAGGTGATGGATTGCTCAGAGGTCGGGGGCTGACTGATCACCGATGATGAGATCACGTAACGGATGGTGGATGATCAGCCCCGCACCCTCATCGCACGTTGAGGACACGCCGCGCGGTGAAGCCGACGAGATCGGGATCGTCGGTCGCCTTCGTCAGTGCAGCGGCCTCGGCCTCGGCTGCCGCCAACGATTCGTATGCCTCGTCATGGAGCCACTCATATTCCCCACCCGTCTCGTCGCGCGCCACACCGAAGACTGCATAGCCCGGTGCGGTCATCGCGGCGATCCACGCGCGAACCTGCGCGCCGCTGATGACCCCTCCCTCATACGGCAATACGGCGACGAAGGCGAACTTGAACTCCTGATGGAGCGCCCACGCGATCCTGCTCACGACGTGCGTATCCCCACAGCGAACGCCGTCCCAGCCGTCCTCGCCGACTGGAAGGAAGCGATCGAGAATGTTGAGGGCGAAGTCCGCCGGTCCCGATCCCGCGTAGCCCCATTCCATGCCGGTGTGGCTGTGGTGCCGCACGCGCTGCACGATGTTGAAGTGGAGTCCGTCGTCGTGCCGCTCGCAGCGGACATCCATCGTCGCGGGATCCCAGTGCAGGTCCGTTTTATCCGTGATGAAGATTTCGTCCCGCATCTTGTCCGCTCCTTCCACGTCGCGTCACCCTACCGACATCTATGAATATACACGATATGCGGCACATTTTCAATCGCTTTTGTCCCTGATACGATGCACATATGCAAATCGGCGAGGACGAGGTGCTCTCTCTCCAACAGGCCGGACAACGGATCGGC
>JBBSFO010000251.1:0-7244 GCA_038238655.1 Thermomicrobiales bacterium
GCGCGCGAATTCCTCGCCCGGCAACTGCGCGAGCGCACGGCGCGCAAGGAATACACTGCGCTTGTTCATGGCATCGTGCCGCGTGATGTGACCATCGAAGCGCCAATTGGCCGCGATCCGATTCACCGTACCCGGATGGCGGTCGTGAGCAACGGACGGGACGCGACGAGCATCCTGCATGTCGTCGAGCATGTACCGGGCTACACGTTGCTCTCCATTGATCTCCGCACGGGGCGGACGCATCAGATTCGCGTCCACTGCGCGTACATCGGGCACCCGGTGGCGGGCGATCGCACCTACGCCCTGCGTCGGCTACCACCACGCGGGCTGACGCGGCAGTTTCTCCACGCCGCCACACTCGAACTGACGCTCCCAAATGGCGAGCGACGGTCGTTCGTTAGCCCGCTACCGCCCGATCTCGCCCCTGTCCTGGCATCGCTCCGTCATAGCAGGTAATCCGCTATACTGTGGGGATGAATGAGGACGAGCAATCGAATCGTGGCTATACGATCTGCCAATCGCTGTTTCAGGCGGCGCTCCGTGCGGTTGATCCGCGTGCCGCGACGCAGCGTGCGCTCCGTCGCGATGGCGAAATGTTGACGGTCGGCGGCGCGACGCTCGATCTCACATGCGTGCGGAACATCGTGGTGATCGGCTTCGGCAAGGCCGCTGTGCCGATGGCACAGGCCGTGGAAAAGGCGCTTGGCGACCGTATCACGCGCGGCATCGTCGTCACAAAACAGGGTCAGCGTGCGCCGACCGCGATCATTGCCGTCCGCGAGGCGGCACACCCCACGCCCGATGCCGCAGGGATTGAGGCGACCGCCGCGATCCTTGATGCGCTTCACGGTCTCACCCGCGACGATCTGGTTCTTTGCCTGGTTTCCGGTGGCGGCTCGGCGCTCTTCGAGCAGCCGGTAGATGGTGTTTCGCTGCGCGATATGCAGCAAACAACCAAGCAGTTAATTCGCGCGGGTGCGCCGATCACCGCCCTCAATGCGGTTCGCAAGCATCTTTCGATGGTCAAAGGGGGGCAACTGGCTCGGCACGCCGCGCCTGCGACATTGGTCGCGCTGATGGTCTCGGATGTCGTCGGCGATCCACTCGATGTCACCGCCTCAGGCCCAACGGTGCCCGACCCGACGACCTTTGTTGATGCACTCGCGGCCCTTGATCGGTACGATGTCCAAGCCACAGTTCCGGCGGCGGTGCGGGCATATCTCGAAGCGGGAATGCGCGGCGAGCATCCCGAAACGCCGAAATCGGACGATCCCTGCTTCGCAACGACCCATACGCACATCATCGCTAACGCGCAAATGGCTCTGGACGCGGCAGCGCAGGCGGCAGCGGCGATTGGTCTGCCGACGCTGGTGCTTTCCAGTACGTTCGAAGGCGAAGCGCGGGAAGTCGCGGGGCTGTGGGCGAGCATCGCACGGCAGGTCCGCGATCATGCGCAACCCATTGCGCCGCCCTGCTGTCTGCTTGCCGGTGGTGAAACGACCGTTACCGTCACGGGCAACGGACAGGGCGGTCGTAACACCGAGTTCACCCTGGCCGCCGCGCTCGCGCTGGACGGCACGGAGGGTATCACGATTGCCTCCCTCGCAACAGACGGCGGCGATGGTACGACTGATGCGGCGGGAGCGGTCGCGAGCGGTGCGACGATCGCGTACGCGCGTGCCGCCGGTTTGGACGCGGCAGATTTCGTTGCTCGCAACGACGCGTACACGTTCTTTGACCGGGTGGGTGGCCTTATCCGCTCCGGCCCGACGGGCACCAATGTCAACGATCTGATGATCGCACTGATTGAATAAGTGGCGGCATAGCGATTGCTCTTCGCGGTCTCGCATGGTATTCTCGCGGCAGTAGTGTTTGTGAAGCAATGCACGATCAAGGGACGTTTGACGATGGCGCGAGCGGTCGAGCGAAAGACAGAGGTGGCGATCCGGCAGATGGACGGGCAGCGGGCGGCGCTCTGGATTGACCCCGATCTGACACGGCGCGTCCTCACGCAATTCATCGCGGAAGAGATCGGCAAGTTCGGCGTGCGGCGCGGAGTCGTCGGCGTCAGTGGCGGTATTGACTCCGCGCTCGTTGTCGCGCTCGCGGCGGAGGCGCTTGGCCCCGAAAACGTGCTCGCCGTGCTGATGCCGTACCGGACGAGCAACCCGGACAGCCTCGCGCATGGCATGCTATGTGTTGAGCAACTGGGCGTGAATCGCGTGACAATCCCGGTCACGCCGCAGGTGGACCCCTATTTCGCACAGTTTCCGGAGATGTCGAACCGCCGCCGGGGCAACATCATGGCGCGCGAGCGGATGAAAGTCCTGTATGACCAGTCTGAGGGGTACGGCGGCCTTGTGATCGGCACCTCAAACAAGACGGAAATGCTGCTCGGGTACTCGACCGTTTTCGGAGATGCCGCCGCCGCGATCCACCCGATTGCCGACCTCTACAAGACGCAGATTCGCCAACTGAGCGCCGCTATCGGTGTGCCCGCAGTGGTAATCGGCAAACCGCCAAGCGCGGATTTATGGCCGGGGCAGACCGATGAAGACGAGTTGCAGCTTACCTACGAGGCCGTGGACGAGGTACTCTACGAACTTGTGGATCGGCGGATGCGCCCCGACGCGTTGATTGAGCGCGGACTCCCTGCGGCAGTGATCGAGCGCGTCGTCCGTCTCGTTCGTTCCGCGCAGTACAAGCGCCGCATGCCGCCCATCGCCAAACTCAGTGCCCGAACCATCGAACATGATTTCCTTTATTTACGCGATTGGGGACACTGAGAAAGTAACGAGCAACGAGTAACGAGACGGAACAGAATCACTCGCTACTCGCTACTCGCTACTCGCTACTCGTTACTCGTTACTCGTCGGCCCGTGAGCCAGCGGCATAGAAACGGTGATCCCAGCGCAACCAGGCCAATCATCGTCGCGAGACCGGCATCGCCGAGAAGTAGCCAGCGCCCCGGTACGTGATGGGACGTTGTGAGGACGATCCGCGCGGTGGTCAGTGCGCCGATTGCCAGAACGGCGGGGATAAGGAACCAGCGATAGCGCTCCGGCACGAGCCAGCCGACCCCCGCTGCTACTTCGGCGATAGCAAACGTGACCAAGAGAGCGGTAAGCGCCCCATGTTGTGACACATTCACACTGGTAGCGGCGACGGAACCGACAAGCATCGCATTAGGCGCAACGATCATCCCCGCCCAGCCAGGATGGTCTGCGGCCATTGTGTACACACAACCGGCGATCAGCAATGATGCGATCAGGATACCCGTCCATGTGAAAACGAGCGGCAGCAAATGCACGGGTACGGGTGAATTGAGCGCGCTGTGTTCGAGCGAGGCGTGGAGCGTGAGGAAGGGTGCAACCAGGATGAAGAGCGCGAAAGCGACAGGCCACGTCAGATGTGCGTCTGACATATCCCGAAAGAAAAGCACGCCTGTGCCTGCGGCGAGGATGGCCGCTGCTCCGATACCGACAAGCAGGGCAGGCATCGTCGAAGCGAACGGATAACGGGCGACCGCGACCGCAACGAGGACAATTAGGTATGGTGCCATCGCATCGAACGCACCGTACCAGCGGGCTACACCGCCATGATCTTCAGTTCGGTGGCGTTGATGGGTGGTTTGGGCTCGCGCAGTCGGTGTGTTTGCCATGATTAGGCGAATGTGGGCGTCGCGATGCGCAGGGCGTCCATCACTCGTTCAAGGGGCACTGCGACGAGGCGACCGTCCTCAATATGGCTTACCGTTGTCCAACCGGCATCACGCAACGTTTGCACGGCGACGTCAATGTTTGTCCCGAGCGTGCTCACCATGTGGGTGTCGGAGCCAATCGTGACATGCTCGCCGCCATGCTCGCGGAAGAGGCGGAGGATGTCGGGACCGGGCATCGGCTCGTGCGCCGCCGTGCGTACTGCCGACGTATTCAGGTCGAATCCTTCGCCGCGCGCGGCCATCGCGTTGAAGATGCGGATAAGTTGCTCGTGATTGTGTTCCAGGTCTATCCGTCCGTTGACGGTATCGTACCGCTTGCCGAGATCGAAGTGGCCGATGACGTGAAAGAAATCTTCGGTCGTGACAAGCGCTTCGATTTCGTCGAGATATTCGCGATATACCTCGATGCTTGGATGCTTGCGGGCACGTTCGCCGAGGTATTCGCCATTGATCCAGTGGACGGAGCAGATGACGAAATCAAATGGTTTGTCGGCGAGATATGCGCGTACGTCCGGCGCGGTCTTCCGGTTCCAATCCACCTCGGCGGCGGCGAGAATCGTGAGACGGTCGCCGTACTGCTCCCTGCATGTCGCGATGTCGGCCATATACGCGGGGTATTTATTGTGGCCGCGAGAGCGGTCGGCAGGATCGTGGTCTATATGGTCAGTGAAGGCGATTTCCTGAATGCCCATCTCGATTGCCCGCTCGCAATATTCGTGCATCTTCACCTGGCTGTCAGGGGAATTCGTCGTGTGTGTGTGATACTCATACATTCGCGCGGTTCCTTCCTTTCTCTCCAACGATGATACCACAGCGTTACGATATGACCGGGATGCTATACTCCCGCCGGGAGTGTTGGCATGTGGGGAGAGTGATAATTTGATGACGGGCTTTTGGGAAACATTACGCCATCGGTTTCAAGGGCAGCATACGCTTGCCAATATCGTCTTCGCGCTTTTCTGGTCTACCATCGCTATTTGCGTCACCATCATAGCGACGCGATTTATCAAACGCATGATGCGTCGCGGCCTGATCCGCGCGCGTTTGCCTCTGAACATCGTCGCGCTCGCAGGTAATGGCGTGACATTGCTCGGCGCGATTATCTGCATCGCGATCATCCTTTCGGTTATCGGTGTGCCAACGAGTGCGGTGATTACGTCGTTCGGCCTCGCCACCGCCGGCATCGTGCTGGCATTTCAGGATGTCCTGAAGAACTTCATCGCGGGCATCTATCTGCTCGTTGAGCGCCCCTTCACGATCGGCGATCGGGTGAAGGTCCGCGACGCGGAAGGATCGGTCGAGGAGGTGGATATCCGTACGACCGCGCTCAAGACCGATGCGGGCGTGATGATCCTCGTCCCGAACAACATTATCTTTACGGAGATCGTCACGAACCGTTCGGCCTCCGGGATCGAGCACGCGACGATCTCCTTAACGAATGTCACGGGCACGCCCGATGAAGTGAGCACGAAGGCGCGCGAAGCGATCCAGCAGATTGATACGTTGGTCGCGCAGCCTGCGCCCCAGACAAAGATTGTCGGCCTTCAGGATGGCATGGCGGAAATGCAGGTCGAGTTCTGGTATCGGGGCTTGCGCAATCCGACACCGGAGGTGATCGCAGCCCTCGGCGATCAATTCGCGGGCGCGAAAATCACGAGCGGGAGCTAGGAAACCGTCAATCATCGTCGGACGTGAGGGGGGAGAGATGCGTCGCATCGGTGTCTACGGCGGGACCTTCGACCCGATTCATATCGGTCATCTCGTCGCGGCCGCCGAGGTGCAACACATCCTCCGGCTCGATCAGGTGCTCTTCCTCCCGGCAGGCGAGCCGCCACACAAGACTAACAACGGCATGACTGCGGCCCGGCATCGCAAGCAGATGGTCGAGTTGGCGATCCGCGACAACCCGTATTTTGCGTTGAGTACGATTGATCTCGACCGGCCCGGCCCGCACTATACGGCGGATGCCTTGACGATTGTCCGCCGCAGTGAACCGGATGGCGCGCTCTGGTTCGTGATGGGCGAAGATACGATTCTCGATGTGCCGAACTGGCTGCACCCGGAACGGATCGTCGAGCACGCGCGCCTCGCGGTCGTTACGCGCCCTGGTTGGAAGGTGGATGTCGCCGACCTGGCGATGCTCGATGTCGCGATTCCCGGGATCGTCCGATGCTGCGATTTCATCCCAATTCCGATGCTCGATATTGCTTCGCGTCAACTGCGTGAGCGCCTGCGTACCGGCGCGCCCTCGCGCTATCAGTTGCGTGCCGATGTCTGGGAGTACATTCAGGAACATGGACTCTATCGAAGTAACGAGTAACGAGAAGGGAGCCGCAATTCCTTCGTTACTCGTTACTCGCTACTCGTTACCGAGAATACGGTTCAGCTCTCGTTGGACGAGGTGGGGGCGTTCATCGCGCAGGGCGGGGAAGGCAACGCGGCGGCGGCGGGTTTCGGCGCGGTCAATCTCTGTAATCAAGAGGTGATCCTCCATTGCCGGGGCGCGCGCGAGTTCGACGCCACCCGCGTCCACGACGAAACTGCCGCCCCAGAAGTTGATGCCGTCTTCCCAGCCAACGCGGTTGCACTGCACGATCGGCAGGGTCATGCTGCCCGCATAGGTCCGGCAAAGCGCGCTGACGAACTCGATTGACGCGATATCGCCCGTCCGGCTGTCCATGCCCCGACCGGGGTGATTGTTGCAGAACAGCAGCATGTCCGCGCCATCCTGCCAGAGCAGATAGGGCGTACTCATATGCCAGAAATCCTCACAGATGAGCATGCCGAGCCGCCCAAACTGTGTATCGAACGCGCGCACGCGGTCGCCATGGCCAAAGAACCGGCCATCATCGAAAAAGCCATAGGTCGGCAGATAGACTTTGCGGTGCACATGCACGAGTGCACCGCCGCTCCAGTATGCCGCAGCGATGAAAAACCGCCCCCGGTCATCTTCCTCTACAAAGCAGAGCACCACGTCCATCGGCCCGGCAAGCGTGGAAAGGGCGCAGAGCCGGTCATCATCGGCCCGCATCGCGACATCGGCGACGAGATCGCGGAGGAAGTACCCTGTCAGCGCGAGTTCGGGGAAGACAAGCAAATCTGCGCCCGCGTCCCGCGCTTCATTGATGACCCGCTCATGCGTCGCAATATTCGCATCGAGATCGCCGAGAATGGGCCGCACCTGCGCTAGCCCGACGCGGATCGTCTCGCTTGGCACGCTTGCCATCGCAGAGTCGGGTGCGGGCAACGTCGGGGCTGTAGGTATACTCATCGTTCACACCATCCTAAAACCGGAGAGAACCGCAGAGGCGCAGAGAACGCGGAGAGCGCAGAGGAAAGAAAGCTTTGAATGAAACGCATAGTATTGTGCGTCTTATCCTGCTCTTCTTTCCTCTCTGTGACCTCTGCGTTCTCTGCGCCTCTGCGGTTCTCTCCGGTTTTAGGATGGTGTGAACGATGAGTATGCCTACAGCCCCGACGTTGCCCGCACCCGACTCTGCGATGGCAAGCGTGCCAAGCGAGA
>JBBSFO010000252.1:0-7241 GCA_038238655.1 Thermomicrobiales bacterium
ACATGCCCCGCGTCGTCGTGGATGCGGATAAGGATATGGTTCAGGTCGTTCTTGCGGTGCGAACTCGTCTGGAAACCGCGCACGAGTTCCATGCGGACATGCAGCAAATCAACGCGAGTGATACGCATCGCGGCTTACTCCTTCGTGAGAATGTAGTAGGCACGGTCGTCGCCCCGGCGGAACGTTACTGCGGCATATCCGGCCGCGAACAGCGCGGAGAATGCCTCCCGCACCATCGTTTGCCACGCTTCGAGCGATCCTGTTCCGTATGAACGAAACGTACGAAGATCGTGCGGAATGGCGATGCCGACATACCGGGCTTCCTGGGCAGATTCGGTGGGAGGCCACGCGCGATATTCACCATCATCAGTCCGATGTGATTGCACCGCGAATACGATGTCAGACTCATCGGGATCGGGTTTCTTCGGGAGGGGATCGGCAGTCGGCAGGACGCAGAGGAGGCGATCAGTGGGTAGGCCGGGGTTGAGGGCATCCTCGCGCGGGCCGTAGAAATCCGGGTGGTAGTGCGTGGCGACCGCGCCGAGAGCGACGAGGTTATAGTGAGCGTTCATCGCCTGCAACGGGTCGAATGCCCACGCGACGAGCGGTAAGCCCTGCTCGCGCGCCCAGGTCCGCTGCCACTGTTTGATCCGCCGCCCGGTGCCGCCGCCCTGCGCGTCGGGCAAGACACCCGTCAACTGCGAATACAGGATCGGCGTCCCGTCCAGCACGCCGCGAAAGGCGAAGGAGAAGCCGACGAGCCGGTCGCTCTCGAAGGCACCGAGCACGAGGCCGCCGTATGCGCTCGCCGCCGCCAGTGTCGCCACCGGCACGACGTAACCATCTTCCGTGATCCCCCACGTCCGTCGCTGGACATCCTGGCAGGTACGCAATTCCGCCGGGTCATGGATCGGCCGGATCGTGATGGACGCTGATTCGCGGGTCGTTGGTGCGTGCGCCTGCATACACTCCCTCTGCTGGATCGTCTGCATCGCCCCTGCGCCTAGCATAGCATAGCGACCGGGTGACCTGCGGCGGCACGACAGGCGGGCGCGAAGATTACAATTGACCACGCCTCCCACGCATAGGGGATTATTCTCTTCACGAATGTGATGCCGTAATCGCCAAAGGTCCCGTAGGGGCGATTCACGCATCGCCCCTACGCACCGAACACGCCATTGCTATCGTGAAAGAGTATAAGTAACTAAACTGCGTGAAGAGCTCGACAACGAATCACACCGATGGTATACGTAGGGCCGCGCGTCGGGCGCGCCCTGTTTCTTTGCATGTATAGCTGTGCAGGGGGGTCTCATGTCCAACTTCGACGACTTTATGCAGGCAAACGAGCGATACGCGACGACCTTCACTAAAGGCGACTTGCCCATGCCGCCGGGACGGAAAATCGCCGTTGTCGCGTGCATGGATGCACGGCTCGACCCCGCGAAATTCCTCGGCCTCGAAGAAGGCGATGCGCATGTCATCCGCAATGCGGGTGGCCGCGCCGCCGATGCGATTCGCTCGCTCGTCATCTCGCAGCAACTGCTCGGCACGCGGGAAATCGCAGTTATCCACCACACCGACTGCGGCATGATCGCGTTCACCGAGGAGCAATTGCATCAGAAACTTCACGACGAGTTGCATGTCCATGCGGAGATCGAATTCCTGCCATTCACAAATCTCGAGCAGAGCGTGCGCGATGACGTGGCGACGATCCGGACCTCGCCCTTGCTGCTCCCCGATGTCCCCGTCCGGGGCTACGTCTATGATGTCCATACCGGGCGACTGCACGAAGTGAACTGAGCGACGCCGATCCGCTTTTCGTCTACATGCAATGGCTTGGCGGGGCATACCGGGTCCCCGCCTTTTTTGTTGCGTACACAATCGCCCTCAACCGTCTCCTCACTACTCGCTACAGTTTCCTCCCTTATACGGACAGTTGACAATACAATTGGGCGCGTGGGAATATCGTGCGACGAACCATCGCGCGCGGCTGTCGGGGCTGCGCTCCTTCTTTTCCCACGCACTTCTCGGTAAAGGACGCGTCTGGTGGCCCGCTCCGCACCTCCCTATTCGTATCGCGCGGCAACGCGTACGCGGCCCCGACTATTGCCTGCGACGCGGCGAACTGGTCGCGCGCGTAGGAGGAGGACGGTTCCCCTCTTTCGCGTCTTTAGTACCCTCCTGTTGCTCCTGCTGTCATTCACGGTTGTCGCGGCGCTGGTGCTCGGCGTGCTGATCAGGCGGCAGGCGGGGCGGGATGAGGCGCGGCCGTCCGACGCGATCGTCGTGCTCGGTGCGGCGCAGTGGGACGGCAAGCCGTCGCCCGTCTTGCAGGCGCGGCTCGATCACGCCTTCGATCTCTACGCCGCCGGTCTGGCGCCGAAGGTGATCGTCACCGGGGGGGTAGGCACGGGCGATAACTACTCCGAAGGTGAGGTGGCACGGCAGTATCTCCTGCGCAAAGGCGTCCCAGCTGCCGCTGTGCTGACCGAAAATCGGGGCCGCTCATCCTATGAATCCATGGAGGGAGCGACCTTGCTCATGCAGCATAATGGCTGGCACCGCGCGCTGCTCGTCTCTGATCCTTTCCATATGTACCGCCTCAAGCGGATGGCGACTGACCTCGGCGTTTCAGCAGCGACCTCGCCGACGCGCACCAGCCCGATCCGCCCCGGCAGTGCCGAGGAGCGCCGCTACATGCTCCGCGAAGTCGCCACCCTCGCCGACTACCTCCTCTTCCGCCATTGATACTGAAGTCGGGGACGAACCGCAGAGACGCAGAGAGCGAAGAGAACACAGAGGAGAAGGGTGGGTCTCCGTCCTATTCTCTTTTCCCTCTCTGCGTTCTTTGCGTCCTCTGCGTCTCTGCGGTTCTCCCCGGTTTGATTCCCTTCTCATCCGATGTTGCTTTTTCGTTACCGAACGGGTAGTTGTTCGTTGTACTTTGTGCAAGGATGAGGGGCCTTGTGGGTGAGGCGCGACGAGGAGTGGTCACGGTGGGGTCATCATTGCAGAAGCGCGCGCGCGTCGGCGCGTCGGTTGGCGTATTTGTGCTGTTTTTTCCCTTGCTTTGCTCGCTGGTGACGGTTCGCGCCGCCGCTCCTTTTGTGCTTGATCCGCTCTTCCAGCCATTTGCAAGTGGCGTCGGCACGGACATCCTCGGCTTGCCGATCTCCTCAGTGATCACGCGCGACGGCATGCGCTACCAATACACCGAACGCGCCCGTATCGAAGCGCCGGTGAATGGCGGCCCGATCCAACTGGCCCGCGCCGGGGCGATCCTTTCCTCGGGGCGCGATTTCAAGCAGCTGGCATCGAGTAGTGTCAATGCGGACACGCGCTACTTCCCAGAGACGAACCACACGCTCGCGTACGGCTTTCGTTCCTACTGGGAGCAGCATGGGGGCGTTGACGTTTTCGGCCTGCCGATCTCCGAAGAGTTCCGGGAATCCAATCCGGCGGACGGCAAGATGTACGATGTCCAGTACTTCGAGCGGGCGAAATTCGAGCGGCACCCGGAGTTCGCCGGAACGCCGAACGAGATTCAATTGGGGTTCCTCGGCAAGCAACTCTACCAGTTTTACGAGGGCGTCGGGATGCCGGGCGTGATTGCCCAAACACCGGGACTGAAAACCCCCTTTAATCCCGACATCGGCATCGTCACCGAGTTCACGAATCAGCCGCGCGACCGGCTCCTAAAGATGGTTGGCGATCTCGGCGTGCATTGGGTGCGACAGCCGGTGCAATGGTTCGCGCTCGAACCGTCGCCGGGGCAGTACGATCTCGGTGGCCTCGATCTGCTGCTCAACGATCTGAAAGTGCAGGGGGTCAACGTTCTCCTGACCATTTCGGGTAGCCCAAAATGGGCGACGCCGACGGGAGACAATGGCGCCCCGCGCGACCCGGCCGATTTCGCGCGTTTCATGTCTGTGCTTGCGACGAAGTTCGCGGGGCGCGTCGGGGCGTACGAAATCTGGAATGAGCCGAATCTCGCGCTCGAATGGGGTTCACGCATTGATCCGGCTGCCTACGTGGAGATGCTGAAGGCGGTTGCACCAGCCATTCGCGCGGCGGACGCGCGCGCGATCATCGTCGCCGCCGCACTCGGCCCAACGGGCTACAACGACCCGAAGATTGGCATTGACGACGTGCGCTATCTGGAGCAGTTGGAGGCGTACCAGAACGGTGTCTATCGCTACATGGCGGACGTGCAGGGCGCGCATCCGTACGGCTACCGCAGCGCGCCGGACATGCTGCCGCCGGAGAAACCGAACATCGGGGAGTACACGGCTCATCCCTCGTTCTACTTCCGCCGGATCGAGCAGCAACGGCTGGCGATGATTCGCGCGGGGGACGGTGGCCGGGCGATATGGGTCACGGAATTCGGTTGGGGAAGCGGCAACTTCCCCGAATTCGCCGACGTTTCGCCGGAAATGCGCGCGATCTGGATGACGCAGGCCGTCCAGCAGGTCCGTACCCGCTATCCGTGGGTCGGCCTGATGCTCGTGTGGAACCTCAACTGGAGTGTCTTCAGCCCGTCCGATGTTTCGTGGGGCTACTTCAGCGTGATTAACCCGGACTACAGCCCTCGCCCTGCGTACTACGCCGTGAAGTCGCTGTCGAAGTAGGCGAAAACGCGAGCGCAGAGGACGTGGAGAACGCGGCGATCACAGAGGAACGAAGACGACTGTCATAGTCTCTGCCCGTTTTCTTCACTGCATCCTCGGCGATCTCCGCGCGCTGTGCTCGCGTTTTATCCATCTAGCCATGCGTCGAGCGGTGTCGTGAGGAGCATCGTACGGGTTGCGCCGTCGCGGCGGATAATCGCTGCGGTTTCGAGGGCATCAAGGATCGCGGCACCGAGGGCGCCACCGAGGTGAGGACGGCGTTCCGTCCAGTCGAGGCAGCCGAAGGCGAACATCCGGCGCGCCTGTTTCGCCCGGTCGAGGTCCACATTACGAGCGCGAAGGGCTGCGTCGCCTGCCAGCGTGAGGTGGTAGCGTGGGCGCGGCCCATCCTCCGGCATCAGCCAGCCGCGTTCGACGAAAGCGTCGAGTACCTGAACGCCCGCAATCCCGGCGAGGTGGTCGTAGCAGGTACGGGCATGGCGAATCGGCAGGTCGCGCTGGATCACGCGGGCCGCTTGCGAGCTCCGTTTCGGTGCTGAAATCGTCGTTGACATGGCTCCTCCTAACGCGGTGAACATCGCACCAATTCGCTCCGCGTCCACCCGGTAGGTGCGCTGGCGACCGATCGTTGCCGCTTCTACCAACCCGGCTCGCCGGAGCAACGCGAGGTGTGTTGAGATGCGGGGCTGTGCCAGATCGAGGCGCGCGGCGAGATCGTTCACTGTCGCGTCCCCTACGCAAAGGATCGCGAGAAGGCGTAACCGCGTCTCGTCGGACAGTGCCTGTGCCGATTGTGCAACCCCTTGCATCTCATGCATCTCAATCGGAGTATATGTCGTGTGGAGAATAGGCGCAAGCGCACACAAACGGACAGTGGCCAGGCGCCCTCTGGTCAGTATTGGCGGTTCGAATCCATCTCCTACCCTTTGTATGGCCCTTTCACCTCGCCCCACCCCCACGCGGGCATCGGCGAGTCCGCCGGTGGTGGTGATGCGCCGGGTTGCGCGTTCAGCACGGCCAGCCGCGAACCCCACTCGATGTAGGCGACAAAGGCCGAGCGGAACTCCGGGTCGTCGGGCAGGCCGGTTGCATCGGCGCAGTCCATCAGCAGGTTCACCCACCGCCGCCGTTGCACCTCGGTCAGTCCACGACCGAGATGGCGTGCAATCATGTGCGCGTGGCCGCCCTGGCCGCCATTGTAGACCTTCGGCCCGCCGCACACCTCGGCGATAAATTGCGCGACATACGACGCGTGTTGCGGGTCCATCGCCGCGAACAGCGGGGCAAGCACGGCGTCCTGCTTGACACGGTCGTAGAACAGGCTTAGCAACCGCTCGAACGCGACCGCGCCGCCCGCCCATTCGTAGAGTGACGGCGTTTGCGTCTTCGACATGTTGATTCTCCTTACCTCGGTCTCGCGGAGGAATGGCCCCAAGCCCACGCTACCAGTATTCCGCCACCCCGCATACCGCCCGTTTCGGCAGGTTGCCGGTAGCGCAAATGGCGAGGAGCAGCGCGCGAAAGCCCGTGATTACTGAAACGGCGCGGGATCGAACCCGACCCACTCGACCCCCGACACCGCGCCAAATCGCCGCGCCATCACTTCCATCGCCTGCAGATTGTTGTCCACGAGCATAAATCGCCGTCCGAGTGCGAGACAGGCCGCGCCTGTTGTGCCGCTCCCCGCGAAGCAGTCCAGGACGAGATCGCCGGGGTGGGACGATGCGGCGATCACCCGCGTAAGGATGCCGACGGGCTTCTGCGTCGGGTACCCCGTCCGTTCCTTGCCATTCGTCGGCACGATGGTGTGCCACCAGGTGTCGGTCGGTAACTTTCCCCGCGCGGCTTTTTCCGGCCCGACGAGCGCGGGCGCCATGTAGGGGATGCGCTCCACCGCGTCCGCATTGAAGGTGTACCGCTTCGTGTTCTTGACGTAGACAAGGATCGTATCGTGCTTCGGTGGCCACTTCTTTTTCGTGCGCGCACCGTAATCGTACGCCCAGATTACCTCGTTGAGGAAGCAGCGCCGCCCGAAGATAAAGTCGAGCAGCACCTTGCAATAGTGCGCCTCGCGGTAATCAATATGAAAGTAAAACGTGCCGTCGGGCGCAAGCACTCGGTGGGCCTCGACCAGACGCGGTTCGAGGAACGCCAGATAATCATCGAAAATGTCGTCGTACGCGCGCGTGCCGATCTTCACGGTCGCGTAGCGCGCGCCCGCAAAACCGCTGCGGTCGCCATCGGCGGAGCGCACCGTCTTGATGCGCGTGTGGCCCTGCGTCTTGCCGGTGTTGAAGGGCGGATCGAGATAGATAAGCGGCACGGAACCGTCCGGCATCGCCCGCAAGACCGGCAAATTGTCACCGAAAACGACGCGGCCTGTCATCATCCGCCCCTTGCAGCCATGCAAATGGCACGCTTCACCTACGGTACTACACGGTGCAACGGACTGTCGCGCGCGGATAGCCACGATTAAAAAACCTCAAGTTGACGAAATAGGTCAAGAAATGGTATGATTGTTGTACACAGTGACGTGTACGGACACGAGTGACTGTTGCGCCACAAGGGGCACTTGCAGCATGGACCGACAGCACGGCAGCACCCGTCGCACGA
>JBBSFO010000253.1:0-7240 GCA_038238655.1 Thermomicrobiales bacterium
CGATGGAGACATTGACACGTTTGCCGCGCAGGTTCGTATTGCTCATCACCTGGATGACGCGCTGGGCGTCTGCGCTCGGCACCTCGACAAAGGCGAAGGCGTCGTAGATGTCAATCGAGCCGATGGATTTGCCGGGGATGCCCGCCTCGTTGGCGATCGCGCCGACAAGGTCCATCGGGCGGATGCCCGCCGTCCGCCCCGCGCCGATGAAGAGGCGGGTCATCCCGGCCTCCACGCCTTCCGCGTCGCCCTCCAGCGATGAGACCGCCGCCTCGTCGAGCCGCTGCGCCGCATCGCCGCGCGCCATGCGGATCGCCGCCGCCGCGATGTCCAGCGTGTCGTACTGGTCGGCGAGCGATTCGGCAATCAGCAGTTCCTGCCCGAGATTGCCTTCATCCAGCGTGGCGATGATCGCCGCCTTGAACGCCTCACGCCGCCGCGCCGCGACATCCGCCAGCGTCGGCAGCCGCTTGACAGTGATTTGTTGCCCGATCACGCGCTCGATCATCCGCAAGGTATACCGCTCGCGTGGGGAAACGAGCGTGATTGCCTCACCCGTCCGCCCGGCGCGGCCCGTCCGTCCGATGCGGTGGACATAGGCTTCGGGGTCGGTCGGGATGTCGTAGTTGAAGACGTGTGACACGTCCGGGATGTCGAGACCGCGCGCCGCCACGTCGGTCGCGACGAGCAAGTCCACTTGCCCGTCGCGGAAACGGCGCATCACGCGGTCACGCGTGGTTTGTGGCAGGTCGCCGTTGATCGCCTCTGCCGTGTAGCCCGCGCCGCCGAGCCGCTCCGCCAGTTCGTTTGTCTCGTTCTTGGTGCGGCAGAAGATGATCGCGGATTGCGGCGTTTCGACATCGAGGATGCGGGTGAGACCGTCGAACTTGTTGCCGCCCGGCAGTTCGTAGGCGGTCTGCGTCGTCAGGGCGACGGTGACGTGCGAAACGCTGACACTGACGCGCTGCGGGTTATGCAAATACTTGCGGGCGAGGGCGGTGATGCGTGGGGGGATGGTGGCGGAAAAGAGCGCGGTCTGCCGCTCGTCGGGGATCGCCTCGAAGATGAATTCGATGTCCTCCACGAAGCCCATGTCGAGCATTTCGTCCGCTTCGTCGAGCGCGACCATTTTGACATTCGAGAGATCGAGGGTGCCCCGCCGCATATGATCCATCACGCGTCCCGGCGTACCGACGACAATCTGCACGCCGTGCGACAGGGCGCGCAGTTGCCGGTCAATCGGCTGACCGCCGTAGATCGGCAGCGTCGTCGCGTGGTGGTAGCGACCGAGTTGGTGCATCGCCCCGGCGACCTGGATCGCCAGCTCGCGCGTCGGGCACAAGACCAGCGCCTGCGGATCGCGGATCGCGCGGTCAATGCGTTCCAACATTGGCAGGGCATACGCCGCTGTCTTGCCGGTGCCCGTCTGTGCCTGCGCGATCACGTCCTTGCCCGCGAGCATCAGCGGGATCGTGCGCGCCTGGATCGGCGTCGGTTCCTCATAGCCGGCATCGGAGATCGCTTTGAGCGTTTCGGCTGACAAGCCGAGATCAGCGAAGGTCGGCAGCGGCGCAGGCACGGCGGGTGCCACCCCCTGCGGAGGCGCGGCCTGATCAATCATCTCCAGATTGGTCTCGGTCGCACGGCGCGGGCGGCGCGGCGCACTACTATCGTAGCGCACCGACTGGCTGCTGCTCGATGCGGGGCGACGCGGGCGGGAATCATCACGAGGGGGGCGGGACGACATCGAAACACTCCTTGGTAAACCCACCCCCCGGCCCCCTCCCGACGCGGGATGGGGTGCTTCACTCCACACCGTATGTCCGATAGCGAGCGCGGGGGGCGGTGGTTCTTCTCTTTTAGTATCCCACACAGGGTCAAATAGTGGGGACGCCCCCTCCCCCGTGCGCGGGAGAGCGGGTGCCTCTTCTTAGGGCTTCGGCCAATGTCTGAAGCAAACGACACCGATTCTGGATCAAACACCCCTCCCCCGCTGCGGCGGGGGAGGGGTTGGGGGAGGGGGGCCGTTACGCCGATCGAGGAAGGTAACCGCGTTGGGTCGCGATCTCCTTGCCGAGCAGGCCGAGTAGTACCTCGTTCGGTGTCCCTGCGAACTCAGGATGGTATTCGAACCGCTCCCGCTCAAGGTACTGCACCGAGTAGATTTTGCCGTCTGCGGCATTCAATTCATCGAACGGATTCGAGATCGGCAGGCCGAAGACGGGCAATGCGCCATTTTGATCCCAATACTTCTTGAAGGTGCTGTCCAAACCGTGACCGCTCTCGGCGAACCACCGCTTCGTCGCCGTCGTGGCGAAGGCGGCGGCGCGATGGAAAGGTGACTCTCCGGCTCGTGCGTGCGCCATTTCCACGGCAAGAAGACCAAGCTCGATCTCATTGGGAGTACCCTTGAACTCGGGATGATATTCAAAGCGCGCCCGCTCGAAATACTGCACGGTGCGCGTCTGCCCATCCGCCTCTTGTTCCTGGAACTCCTGACTGATCGGGTAGCCCAGGAGCCGGAGTCCGCCGTGTGCATTCCAGTAGGCTTTGAAGCCGAAGCTGATCGAGTGGCCCGTTTGCGTGAAGAACTGGACGGTACTAGAGTCCGTAACCGGTGCGATGGGGACGAACGCGGGAGCGACCGGCGGCGGAGCGGGGGCAACCGGGGCAACCGGGGCGACATACGTGAAGCCACCCGCGAGCATGACTACGGGCGCACCCGGATTGGTCACCACCACGTCCACTGTTCCCGCCACGCCGACAGGGGTGATACAGGTAAGCGATCCAACACCGACGGTGCCACCGCTGCACGCATTGCCGCCGATCGTCACGGTCGTGCCGGCGGCGAGTCCCGGCCCCGTCAGCGTCACACTCGTCCCGCCCGACGGTGGTCCGCTCGTCGGCGTCAGGGTGATTGCGGTCGCGGTCGTCGCACCGAAGGTATACACGCTCGTCGCGGTCGCAATCGAAGCATCCGGGTTGGTGACGACGATATCCACGACGCCCGCCGTCCCTGCGGGTGTCGTGCAGGTCAGCGTCGTCGCATCAGTTCGCGCGACATTCGTGCACGGGATCCCGCCGACGGTCACGGTCACGCCGGTCTGGAAATTCGTCCCGGTGATCGTGATCGGCGTCCCGCCCGCGACGGGCCCGCTGGTAGGTGCGACCGTCGCGATGGTGATACCGGCGGCGTTGCTGTATGTGAACCGCGCGCCACCGCTGTTTTGACCATCCGGGTTTTGCACGAGAACATTGACGGTCCCCGCTGTGCCGCCGGGCGTCGTGCAGGAAATCGTCTTACCGCCATTGAAGACCGCGACATCGCCACACGCACTGCCGCCAATTGTGACGGTCGCACCGAGGACGAACCCACGCCCGGAAACGACAATCGGGGTGCCGCCGACGATGGGGCCGCTGGCGGGCGACACGCCGGAGATGCTCGGCGGCGCTGCGGCGTAAATGAAGCCACTCGCCAATGTGCCGCTCAACGCGCCGGGATTCGTCACTGTGACGTCGGCAGAGCCGACCGTTCCCGCCGGTGTCGTGCAGTTGATCGTGCTCGTGGCAACGGTGATAGTGGTGCAGGCACTCGCGCCAATCGTCACTGTTGCACCCGCTTGGAATCCCGTCCCAGTGATCGCCACACTCGTCCCGCCGGTGATCGGGCCGGTCGCGGGATTGACCGCCGAGATGGTTGGGGCGGTGGGCACGGCGTACGTGAAGCTGGCGGGGAGCGTCGCGCTCAGGCCACCAGGATTCGTCGCGACGACATCGGCAGCGCCCGCAGCGCCCGCCGGTGTCGTCGCGGTGATCGTCGTCGTGTTGGGCACGGCGACGCCGGTTGCGGGGATGCCGCCAATCGTCACGGTCGTGCCGGTTTGGAAGCCTGCGCCGACGATGGTGACCGCTGTCCCGCCCGTCGTCAGCCCACCACTCGGGGTGATTCTACTCACCGAGACGGTTCCGGCGTAGGTATACGCACCCGCCAGGGTCGCCGCCAGCCCACCGGGATTGGCGACGGCGACGGCGACGACCCCGGCGGCGCTCGGCGGTGTGGTCGCGGTAATTTGCGTATCGCCGACCACGACGACATTCGTCGCCGCCGCACTACCGAAACTGACCGTCGCGCCCGGGCGGAATCCGGCACCGGTAATCGTCACACTCGTGCCGCCGCTGATCGGCCCCGCGCTCACGCTGATCCTGGAGATGGTGGGGGTCACCGCCGCCGCCTCGTACGCGCCGATGTCACACAGGCCGCCGTGCGGTACGGGGCGTGCGACGCCGCGCTGGTCGGTCGCCGGGCAATCGGCGACGGGGATGCGATCAATCGCGGGGCTACTGGAGCGGAGCGCGTGCGTCGCGGTGGTGCCCGGCGCGTTCAACTGGAGCGACCCGAGGAGCGGATTGACACCGCTGAGATCATCCGCCTGCTTCATACCGCAGGACGTGCCGCTGTCGAGGTTGTAGCCGACAGATGTGACAGCGGCGGCGCACCCATCCGCGACGATCGTATTCTGGAGCGTGATGTTCGCCGGGTTGCCGCTAGGGTTGATCCCCGTCCCATTGTTCGCCACCGTGACGTTCGTGAAGGTCACTGGGCCGTGGGTATTGAAGATACCACCGCTGCTGTTCGGCGCGGCGTTGCCGCTGATTGTGGAGTTGGTCACAACCATCGTGCCCGAGTTATAGATGCCGCCGCCCCCCGGAGCGATGGACGCCGAGTTGCCGCTGATCGTCACATTGGTGAGGGTCAAATTCCCCTGATTCAAGATGCCGCCGCCGCCGAGATCGGACGTGCTCTGGCCGTTCGTGATCGTCAATCCGGAAAGCGTGGCGGCAATACCGCCGTGGACATGGAAGACGCGGTCGCGTGGCACCATCCCACCGCCGTCAATCACCGTGGCACCGCTTCCGCCCGTAATCGTGACATTCGCGGTTAGATTGAGATCGCCGCTGTCGGCGCTGTCCGTGGTAACCGGCGGCAGCGAGAGTGTGTACGTGCCGGAGGCGAGCGCGATCGTCGTGCCGGGATTCTTGTTCGCAAAGACGACCGCCTCGCGCAGCGAACATGGCGCGACACCCGTCACGGAGCATCCGCTCGCCGGAACGGGAAGCGGAGCATCGGTGAACACGGTCGCCGTGACCACCGATGCGGCCACCGCGACCGTATTGAACGGAACCAGTACCGCGAGCGCCATCATCACAAACGTGATGACGACTCCGAGCCATCGGACAGATCGCGTGCCCGACCGCCTGCTGATGCGCGCCTTCATTTCTCTTGTCCTCCCCCATCGTCGCTCGTCATTTGTGGCTATGACGTACGATATGCACGTTACATAATGCACGATCTCCATTGGAATTGTCAAATTCTCCACTGAGTCCTAATAATGCGACGAAGAGAGGGGCTTCTAGGAGCCCTAACCCCCGGCCCCTTCCCTCCGAGGGATGGGGTGACGCAGCGCATTGCCGAGGCGTTCCCGGGACACCCCCGATTTCAAAGAGACTCGCTCCCCCTGCCCTCGGAGGGAAGGGGGCAGGGGGTTAGGGGTCTCCGTGCGCTATACTACACTCATCGCACATCCGCATTTCTCCCCTCTCCTTTGCTGACAAGCAAAGGAGAGGGGGCCGGGGGGTGAGGTTTCCCATGCACATCGCGCCCGCGCACAAAGCGTTCGACGTCTACGAAACCACGCTCGCGGATTATCGCGACCGGAAGATCACGAATGAGGGCGCGGTACGCTTCGCCTTCCAGACGCTGCTGACAACGCTCGCGCCTACCCGGTGGAATCTGATCGCGGAGCAGACGATGCCGAGCGGCATCCGCGTGGACGGCGTGATCAAGGACGGCTACAACCTGACACGCGGTTACTGGGAGGCGAAGGATTCATCGGACGATCTGGACGAGGAAATCCGCAAGAAGACCGCGAAGGGCTACCCGCTCGTCAACATGATTTTCGAGGACACGCGCCGCGCTGTGCTCTATCAGAACCGGCAGCCGGTGATGGATGTGCCGCTCGCCGACCGCAAGCAACTGGCGGCGCTGCTCGGGCAGTTCTTTTCGTACGAGGAGCCGGACATCGTCGCCTTCGAGCGGGCGGTGGACGAATTCAAGGGGCAAATCCCCGACCTCGCGGCGGGGCTGAAGCAGACGATCCACCGCGAGCGGGAGCAGACGAACCGGCGCTTCATCACCGCCTTCAATGACTTCGCGCAGACCTGCCGCACCTCGATTGACCCGAACATCGCGGACGCCGCGCTCGAAGAGATGCTGGTGCAGCATTTGTTGACCGAACGGCTTTTTCGCACGATCTTCAACAACCCGGACTTCACGAAGCGCAATGTGATCGCCGCCGAGATCGAGAAGGTGATTGACGCCCTCGCCAGCCGTTCATTCAGCCGACCGGAATTCCTCGCCGCACTTGACCGCTACTACCGCCCGATCGAGGAGGCGGCCAAAGGGATCACCGACTGGTCGGAGAAGCAGACCTTCCTGAACACCGTCTACGAGCGGTTCTTTCAGGGCTTCTCGACGCGGCAGGCGGACACGCACGGCGTCGTCTACACGCCGCAGGAGATCGTGGACTTCATGGTCAGCAGCGTCGAGGAGGTGCTGCAATCCGAGTTCGGCACGACGCTCGCCGCGCCCGATGTGGCGATCCTCGACCCGGCGACCGGGACGGGCAACTTCATCGTCAACATCATGCGGCGCATCACGGACCCCATCGCGCTGAAGCGGAAGTACACGAGCGCCCTGTTCGCGAACGAGATCATGCTGCTCCCCTACTACATCGCCTGCATGAACATCGAGCACGAGTACTACGTCCGCACCGAGGCGTACGAGCCGTTCGAGGGCCTCTGCTTCGCGGACACGCTCGACATGGCGCAATCGCCGCAGTTGGGCTTGTTTAGCGAGCAGAACACCGCCCGCGTCCAGCGCGAGAAGGACGCCCCGATCACCGTCATCATCGGCAACCCGCCCTACAACGTCGGCCAGAAGAACGAGAACGATAACAACAAGAACCGCCGCTACGCTGTGATTGATAAACGCATCAGCGAGACATATGTGAAGGATTCACACGCTACGCTGCAAACGAAAATCTACGACGCATACGTCAAGTTCTTTCGATGGGCCACTGACCGCTTACAAGGGCGGGATGGCATTGTTTGCCTTATCAGCAATAACTCATTTGCACACAAGAATTCCTTTGACGGGATGCGTAAGCACCTTCTCCAAGAC
>JBBSFO010000254.1:0-7232 GCA_038238655.1 Thermomicrobiales bacterium
GTGCCGACCGGCTTGGTGTTGAACTCACAGCTCTTGCTGTCCGCGCACTTCTCCACCACATGCTTCGGGATAATCTCGCCGACATCCCCGACGAAGGGGATGAACCAGGCGGCCGCTGCCGCTTTGTAAGTGACTTTCACCGTCATCTTGTCCACTGCTTCGACTTTGTCCACGTCCGCATAGGAGGAGGTATTTGTCGAGCCAGTTTCCGGCTTCGTGATGTATTGCCAGGTGTAGACAACGTCGTCGGCGGTGAGCGCATCGCCATCGGACCAGACAATTCCGTCCTTCAGTTTCCATGTCACGCTCTTGTAATCGGCGGCGATGCCGCCATTCGCCACGGAGGGGATCTCTTTGGCGAGGATCGGAATATCGGGCACGACCGATTTCGCACTGGTCCGTGCCAGTGGCTCGAGGACGAGTCCGGCCGCATCGGAATCCTTCGTGCCGGTGGAGAGGTGCTGATTGAGGATCGTTGGCGCCTGCCACCAGAGCAGGCGGAGCGGGCCACCCTCGCCGCGTTTGGTCGTCAGCGGCGTGCCGAATCCCGTGCCGCTCGCCGCCGCCGGGGCGGCCGTGGCGCTCGTCGCCGAGGATGCCGCCGTCGTGCTCGCCGGGGCGGTCGTGCCGCTCGCGGTCGTCGCGGCGGTTGTCGCAGCGGGCTTTGTTGCCGCCGTTGTCGCGGCACCCCCGGCGGTTGTGGCGGCCGTTGTCGCCTGCGCCTTCGGCGTATCTGTCGCGGCGCTACTGCCCCCGCAAGCGGTGAGCAGGAGCGGCAGCGCCATCAACCATGCCATGAGGAAACCGAGCGGCTTCGGAATGGGCGAGCGAAACTTCGTGTCCATCATTCATCTCCTCGGGGAATTCCTACCCTATACATCCGCTACCGTGGATACAAAACGCGTGGGACGCATAGCTCATGATGCGCCCCACGCGGTCATGCTTGGTGCGTCGTCCTTGCTACTTCTTCAGCGTCCAGTGGCCGATGTTCCAGGCCTCGGACGAGAAGGGCGAGTACTCGATATTGATGAGGTCCGGTCGGTGGCCGTAGACATCGTTGCGGATAATGATCGGGATGCGAATACCAGCTGCGATGATGTACTCATCGAGTTGCTTCGCGATGGTCTTGCGCTTCTCGGGGTCAAGTTCGCGCTTCAACTGGGCATACATCTCGTCGTATTTCGGGTCCGCCCAGCGATTGATGTTCGAGCCGCCCCAGTTGTTCGCTTTGGTCGGCATCTGATCAATTGTGAAACCCTCGAAGAAGGTTTGCGGGTCAGGCTTGGATGAGCCAGTCGCCAGAAGGTTGATATCCGTCGTGAAGCGGATCGCTGAGTCTGTGTTATCGGGCTTGCCGAAGTAGACGGAGGCGTCCACCGAGCGGAGGTCGAGGTTGATACCCAATTCCTTCAGGCTTTGCTTGAGGACTTGCAGTTCCTTGTCGCGCTGGTTCGTGATCGAGGAGCGCGCCGTCATATTCATCTTGACGCCGCCCTTCTCGCGGATGCCATCCGAACCCTTCTTCCAACCCGCCTGATCGAGTAAGTCTCCCGCCTTTTTCAGGTCGTAGGAATAGGGCGTGCCGACATCGCCCCGCACAATCGGGATCAGCGTATTGCCGGGGACGCCGCCCGGCCCCAAAGATTCTTGGCGATGCTATCGCGATCCACGACGTACGTGAACGCCTGCCGGACGAGCGGATCGGAGAAGTAGGGGTTCTTCGACTTCGGACTGGAGAGTTCACCATCTACTTCATTCCGCGGATCTGCTGTGTTCAGTTCCAGTTGCTCCGCATAGAAACCCGCCGGGGTGGCGACCGTCTTGCCCGAGTCGGAGAGCTGCTTGAGGGTTTCCGGGGTGACAGTCAGGTTCCAGGCGAAATCGGCCTGCCCCGTCTGGACGGCCTTCGCCGCCGTCGCCGCGTCGCCGCCACCCTTCATCTCGACCGTGGCGAAGTAGGGGGCATTCGGCTCGCGGAACTTGTCGTTCGCGACGTAATTGACAACGTCGCCCGATTTGAATTCCTTGACGACGTACGCGCCGGTACCGATCGGCTTCTGGCTGAAGTCGCATTGTGTCGCGCTCGCACATTTTTCCAGCACATGCTTCGGGATTATCTCGCCCGCATCGGCGACAAAGGGAATAAACCATGCGGCCGCTGCCGCTTTGAACGTGATCTTCGCCGTTGTCTTATCTACCGCTTCGACCTTGGCGATGTCCGAGTACGCCGTAGTGGTGGTGGCACCGTTCTCCGGCTTCGTCACGAACTGCCAGGTGAAGACGACATCATCGGCGGTGAAGGGTTCACCGTCCGACCATACCACGCCATCCTTCAGTTTCCATGTCACAGTCGTATAGTCGGCGGAAATCTCGCCGTTCTGGACGGAGGGAATCTCTTTCGCGAGAACCGGGATGTCCGGGATTGTGGACTTCGAACTGATCCGCGCCAGCGGCTCGGTAACGAGCGACGAGGCGTCCGTATCCTTTGTCCCGTTGGAAAGATGCACATTGAGGATCACGGGCGCTTGCCACCAGAGCAAGCGGAGTGGGCCACCCTCGCCGCGCTTGGTCGTCAGTGGGATACCGAAGCCTGAACCGCTTGCTGCGGCCGGTGCCGCAGTGCCGCTCGTCGCGGAGGATGCCGCTGTCGTGCTCGCTGGCACGGTCGTGCCGCTCGCGGTCGTTGCTGCGGTTGTCGCGGCGGGCTTTGTCGCAGCGGTTGTCGCAGCGCCTCCGGCGGTCGTGGCGGCGGTCGTCGCCTGCGCCTTCGGCGTATCCGTCGCGGCGCTACTGCCCCCGCACGCCGCAAGAGCCATCGGCAAGAGGAACAGGAACACGGTCAACCCACCGAGCGGGCCACGTCGCTTGGGTTTCCCCGAATACCACATTGTTAACCTCCTTGTGCACAAGAACAATACCGACCCACCATTGTGCTCCACCGCCCGTACGGATTCCATTGCTCGGGTACCAACGCATACGGAGAGCCGCCTACCCAATCGTCCCAGAGTCCCATACGTCGCACTATTCGCTTTTTCCACGCGACGATACACTATCGAATTCGCGTGCCCCTGTCAAGAAGGCACTGCACGGAGGGTACGGTACGCAATTGAGCAGTCGCACAAGGAACATTCGATATGGTCAGTGCTTCTCTCCGAACACCGATCACCGAACACTCACCCTCGCCTCGTGTACGTACACTACCTGCATCAATGAAACACAGTCATTTGGGCGAAAGCATTGTCGGGGTGGAACGGGTACGGTACAATCGGGGTGTCAGCATGAAAGGGACGGAATCTGCGGTTGAGTGAGCCGGTTTCATTCCCCGCAGCGTTCGCCACCGACGAGGACAGATCGGGCTTCGTAAGCGGAGTACGAAGATGACACGTCGTTATGAACGAGAGATACTCGAACTCGTCGAACGCAAGGAGCGGGAGCATCGCGGTCGGGAGCGCGTCGCGCGCGCGCGGCGCAACCTCGACAAGGCGCGCCATCGCGCCTCGCCGGGCCGGATGTGGGAACGTCTGGGCGGCATCGGCTGGATGGTCGCCAGCCTATCACTTGCCATTGTCGCCTTTATCCTCCGGACGACGGTGCCGACTCCTGCCGCCGTGCTCGTGCTGGTCGCGGTCGTACTGTTCTTCGTGCCGGTCGTGTATCGCTCGGCCGGATCGCGCAGCGAAGACGCGCACTGGCGCGGCCAGATCATTGACCTGCCGCCGCGCGACGGCCCATTCCAGGGCATCCGCCGCCGCATCTGGCAGATCAAGCAAGGCCGCCGCCGCCAACGTGGCCGCAATCGCTGACCGCACCGCGCACTGAACGATCCCTAACCGAAAGTCGCCGCATGCGATCCGACCGATGAAGGCAACACGAGAGGCGACCCGCACGCGCGCCCCATCAACAGCGGCAGCTGCGGACGAACGGCTCTGGACGTGGCCGTTCGTCCTCGCGCTACTCAGCGTGCTCCTCTTGTACGGCTCGTTTTATCTGACATTAGTCGCGCTGCCGAAGTACCTCAAGGATCATCTCGGCAGTGGCGCGGCGACGATCGGGCTAATCACCGGGCTGTTCTCCGTCGCAGCAATGGCGCCGCGCCCATATGTGGGTCGGATCGCCGACCGGGGTGACGCGCACCGCCCGATGGTCGTCGCTACCGGCATCTTCGTCGTCGCCAGCGCGCTCTACATCGGTGCGACGACGCTGCCCCGCCTGATCATCGTCCGGCTGATCCACGGAAGCGGGATGGCATGCTATACGACCGCCGCACCGACGCTTATCGCAGCCATCGCGCCGCCACACCGCCGCGCCGAGGCGATGGGCTACTGGGGGATGGCGAACACCGTCGCACTCGCCCTTTTCCCCGCCCTCGGCCTTTTCCTCGTCGGACGATGGAGTTATCCGGTCGTTTTCGCGACGGCGTCGGCTATTAGCGTTGTCAGCGTTATCGTGACGGTTCTCATCCGTCCCTATCGGAAGGTTAAGAAATCAGCGGCGAAACTGGTAACAACTGCGGGCGGCTGGTTGGAGCGGCGTGTGTTCTTTCCCGCCATTGTCGGCTGCGCCCTTGCTGTTTCGTACAACATCGTCCTTTCGTTCACCGCGCTGCTCGCCGATGAGCGGAAGATCGCGGGGGCCGGGTTCTTTTTCACCGTCTTCGCTACATCGCTGTTCGCATACCGCATTGTGGGGCGACGGCTGGCAGACCGACGCGGGCGGTGGGTGGTGATAGTGCCTGGCTACCTCTCCATGGCGGCGGGGATGTTCGCGGCATCGTTGGCGCACGGTTTTGCGCTGCTTGCAGCAGCAGGCATCCTCACCGGCATTGGCTTTGGCGCGGCGCAACCGGCGCTGCTCGCGCTCACGGTGGACCTCGTCCCCCTGGAGCGGCGCGGTGCGGCGATGGCAAGTTTCTATCTCGCGTGGGAGATCGGCGCGGCGACAGGCTCGATCGTCCTCGGCGGCGTGGCGCAGGCGCTCACCTACGGCGGTATGTTTGCGATCTCTGGCGCACTGCTACTCGGCACGGCGATCATGCTCGCGATCCGTCTGCGCCATTTTCCGGTGGCGTAGGCGTCAGCCTGCGGTCTCTCACACAGGCTGACGCCTACGCCACCGATCACGCGATGAGCATTGCTTCCAGTCGGGTTTTCACATCGGGCCACTCAGTGTCGAGGATACGGAACCAGGCGGTATCGCGATTGCGGCCTTTGACGATGTAGTGCGCCTCCTGGATGCCCTCGAACTGGAAGCCCATCCGCAGGGCCGAGCGACGCGATCGCTCGTTGAACGCATCGCACTTCCACTCGACGCGCCGGTAGCCGAGCGCGAAGGCGTGCCCAAGCATCAAGTACGTGCTCTCCAAACTTACCTTGGTCCGCTGCACGAGCGGGCTGTACCAGATGCTGCCGAGTTCGATCTTTAGGTGTTCCGGCATGTTCGTCATGAAATTGACCGCACCGATTTGCCGCCCCGTCGCCCGATCGAAGACGCAAAGACACAGACCGTTCGGCGCGTTCACCTGGGCGCGCAGGGAATCGCCGAGCGCGTCAGCATCCGCGAATGGGCCGACGGGCATATATCGCCACACCATCGCATCGGCATCGTACTCCGGGATGTCTCGGTCGCCCAGCCGCGCGGGCTGACCGTTCGAGACGGCATGGAGCGCATCCACATCGCGGTCGAGGTCGAGCGGTGCGAGCCGGACAACCGCCCCGGTCAGCGTGACAGGCGCAAACTTCGTCGGCAAGGTCGCGCGCCGGGCGAGCACATCCGGCGGGAGTGGTGGGCCGGTTTGCGATGGTACAGTCATGGTTTTCCTTCGTTATTCTTTCGGCAACGTCGCCTCGATCACGTCGGCGGCTCGTCCATCGCCGGGTTCGGCGCGCGCCCGCAAACCGGCGACGACGCTCCGCTTCACGGCCACCGGCGCGGCAGGGCCGACCTTGAATTTCGCGTCAGCGCCAACAATGCGCAGGCGGATTGTCGCGAGCCGCCGGATGCGCGGGCCGTAGAAGTCGCCGTCCACGATCGGTTCATAGTCCGCGCCCGGTTCGTACGCCGCGAGCAAGCGGACAAGGGCACCGGCGACATCGTCCGGGTCGGTGGAGGTTGTCGCCTCGCACGCGAAGGAGACGGCGCGAAAGTTGAGCGTGGCACGGGCGGCGTCCTGCGGGTCCACCCACTCATGGCGCGAGGCCGCAAGAAAATCGGAAACGAAAAAGGTGACATGCGGATTCACCCGCACGGCGGCAAAGGTCGGATCGTCCTGGACGCAGTGCAGTTCGATTTCATCGCCCGTCTTGACGAAGGGCAAGATGCTCACCTGCGGGTGGCCACCGGGCGGCATCGCGATCAGGTGCCCGTGCCGCTGCCCGGCGACGAACGCCGCGACCGCCTCCGGGTCCACAGGATATTTCTCCGAGCGATACATCCTCGCCCTCCTTCCGTGTACCCATCATACCCGCTCCCGAACCATTCAGCACGCGACGAGGTGTGGTACGAGGGAAGTGAAGGAGGAAATGGCGACATTGCACATGGCGCGATCATCGTTGCGCAGGGGCGGTGCGTACCACCCTCCGGGATAGCTACGACGCGTGCCCGACAGCGCGATACCGATGCGGGGAGGCGGTCCGAGCAGCGCCCTCCTCGCATCGGTATCGCGCTATCATTGGCAGGATGTGTACTATTGCACGAACCCGCTGAGGTCAATGATTAGGTCGGTGTCTGCGCCGTCCACCTGCACCGCCAATTGACCCGTCGCTTGGTTAATCGGCACGACGAACGAGTTGGCCACCGTCGTACGCTCCACATAGTTCAGGTTGCTCACGGTCGGCACGGCACCGCCAGCGGGAAAGAGCCGGATGTCACCCGCTCCGGTCGGCGAGACGGCGGTGATATTGCCGATCGCGGCGATCGCGCCAAAGTTCGTCCCCGGGAAGGAGACGCCATTGACGGTAGCGCCCGCGAGCGTCAGCGTCAGAATCGTCGAATTCCCCGGTACCGGGCTAGGCGCGGTGAGCGGAGACCCGGAACTGGCACGCGAGTCCAACACCCGAATAGGCGACGACAGGAAGTAGACTGCACCGCCTTTGTAGCTGCTGAGAAGACTGACGACGCGTTTGAAGTTACCGGGATTGGAGCCGGAGCCTGACGTGGTGCAGATATAGAGGTTGGCAAAGGAGTCCATGACATATTCGCCGATGCTGTAAATCCCCGTGGTTGGTTTTCCCGAA
>JBBSFO010000255.1:0-7224 GCA_038238655.1 Thermomicrobiales bacterium
CGACTTCTACGTCCTCGACAGTATGGGCCTGCCCGTTGCCATCGGTCTCGGTATCGCCCTTGGTCGGTCGGAAAGCCCGGAAAAGATCGTCGTCATCGAGGGCGATGGCGGGTTGCTGATGGGTCTCTCGTCACTGACGACCGTCGGATTTCTCAAACCGAAAAATCTCATCCTCGTCGTGCTCGACAACGGCACCTACGCGAGCACCGGCGGCCAGCCAACCGCCGCCACGACGACCGATTTCGCTGCGATTGCGGAAGGGTGCGGCATCCACGGCGTCAGTGTTGACGGAGACGCCGGTTTTCGTGACGCGCTTGCCGAGGCGAAGCGAACCGATGGCCCGACGCTCGTCCGCATGATGATTGACCAGCGCAGCATCACGACACCCTACTTGCTCGAAGACCCGATTCTCCTTTCCGCTGCGTTCCGGAAACGGGTGAGGAGAACCTAACCCCCCGCCCCTTCCCGCGAGGAAGGGGAGCAGACCTCCGGCAGATCGAGACATTCGGGGAACACAACGGTCTTGCAAAGAGTCACCCCTTCCCACGCCGAGGGACGGAAGGGGCCGGGGGTTAGGCTGTTCCCTGCATTGCTCGTTGCTCCCTCGCGTGCGAGACTGACGCGAGCGGAAATCCGTCGTGAGTGGGGGGACGTCATGCGCATCAAGCGGTTACAGCACGTCAGCATCGGCATCGAGGCGGGGCGGGAGGGCGAGGCGCGGCGGTTCTACGGCGAGGCATTGGGCCTGCGGGAAAAGCCGCGCCCGATGGGCCTCAAAGATCGCGCCCTGATCTGGTACGACATCGGCGAGGACGAGCACGAGATTCACCTGCTTCGCACCGATCCGGCGGAACTCGGCTCGCCCCGCGCGGCAGATCACCTGTGCATCGAGGTGGATGACCTTGAGGCGATGCGCGCGCACCTCGACAGTCAGCATGTCTCGATCCGCGAGACGAGCGTCATTGACAATCGCCCGCGCTTCTTTGTCGAGGACCCATTCGGGAATTCCATCGAACTGGTGCAGGTGGCGGGCCGGTTCACACCGGTGGATGAATAGGAGGGCGGGATGGCTGAGGGCAAACTTGCGGGGCAGGTCGCGATTGTCACGGGAGCGTCGAGCGGTATTGGACGGGCGACGGTGTACGCACTCGCAGACGCGGGTGCAAAGGTTGCCATCGTCGCGCGCTCGGCGGATGTCATCAACGCGATGGCGGACGAAATTGTCGCCAAGAGCGGCATCGCCATCGCCTACGCCGCCGATGTCGCGGACGCTGCCGCTATAGAGCGGTTCGTCGCGAATGTCGTCCATGAGTGGGGGCGGATTGACCTGCTCTTCGCGAATGCGGGCATCAACACGAAGCAGCGCAACCTGCACGATATGTCCGTCGAGCAGTGGGATCATGTCATTGATGTGAACCTGAATGGCGTCCTGTACTGCGTGCGGGAAGTGCTACCGCAAATGCGCCGTCAGAAGCAGGGAACGATCATCACCCTTGCCAGTATGGCCGGGCGCCATTCCGGCATCATGTCCGGCGTTGCATACGGGGCAAGCAAGGCGGGCGCGGTCTCGCTCTCGCACAGCATCAACACCGAGGAGAAGGTGAACGGCGTCCGTGCCACGGTCATTCTGCCCGGTGAGGTCGCGACCGCGATCCTCGATCATCGCCCCAACCCGCCGAGCGCGGAAGCCCGCGCAACGATGCTGCAACCGGAGGATGTCGCGGAAACGGTCGTCTTCATCGCCGCCATGCCGCACCGCGTGACGATTGATGAGTTGTGGATCACGCCCACCATGCAGCGCGCGCGCATTGCGGGCGAAGACGCACCCAAGGCGCAGTAACAGTGGAAACCGGGGAGAACCGCAGAGACGCAGAGGTCGCAGAGAAGGAAAAGAGAATTATGAGAGCGACAAGCAGAATTATTCTTTATCCGTGTTTCTCTGCGCTCTCTGTGTCCTCTGCGCCTCTGCGGTTCTCCCCGGCTTCCGTCCCGTTTTAATGAGGAGAAGCACGATGCCACAGAGCGCGGCGCTCGTCGCCTTCAATCCGACGCCGGACGAACTCGCGGAAAAGCGCCGCCGTGTCCGCGCACTGCTCGACGCCGAGGAACTGGCGGCGCTGCTGCTGACGCAGGAGCCGAGCGTCGCGTGGGTGACGGGCGGTGGTGCGACGCGCGTCTCGATTAGCGGCGGGTCGGACGCGCTCGGGTCCGTGCTCATCACACGGGACAATGTCTACCTGCTCACCGATGCTATCGAAGCGCCCCGCATCGCGGCAGAGGAAGTGCCGGAGCAGGGCATTCACATGAAGGTCTATCCGTGGGAGCAGGGTCGCGTCGGCGACCGTGCCGCGATCATCAAGGGTATCGTCGGTGACGGCGCAATCGGCGCGGATGCGCCGGTCGCGGGCGTCGAATCCGCTCGTGTGCTCCGACAAGCCGTGTTGCTGCTGCGTTCCAGCCTACTCGAACCGGAGATCGCCCGCTACCGCTGGCTCGCACAGACCGCCGCGACCATGCTCGAATCCGCCGCCCGCGCCGTCCGGCCCGGCATGACGGAGTTGCAGGTGGCCGCGTCGTATGTCGGGCCATTGATGGCCTACGGCATCCATGTCCCCGTTGCGCTCGTCGCGGCGGACGAGCGGATTGATCGCTTCCGCCACCCACTGCCCACCGACGTAGCCGTGCGGCAGCGGGTCTTGCTCGTCGCGGGCGCGACCCGCTGGGGCCTCTACGCGAGCGCGAGCCGCGCGGTCTGGTTCGGGCAGCTGCCGGACGATTTGCGGCAGAAACAGCACGGGTGCGCGCTCGTGGATCTCGCCTTTACGCATGCGACGAAACCGGGCGCGACGGCGGGCGACATCTTCGCGGCAGGTGCGAAGGCATACGCGGATGCCGGGTTCCCGGGCGAGTGGCGGCTACACCATCAGGGTGGCGCGGCGGGCTACGCGGGCCGCGAGTGGACGATCACACCGGGCGGCTCGGAGACGGTGCAGGAATCGCAATCCTTCGCCTACAATCCCTCGATCACCGGCACGAAGAGCGAGGATACCTTTGTCCTGCGCCAAGACGGCACAGCGGACTTCCTTTCCGTTACCGGCCAGTGGCCCGCCGTCCTCGGCACCGAATCCTCGTACCCACGCCCCGCGATTCTGGAGGTCGTCTAAGCGTGGGCGTGGAGGACGGGCAGTTCACGCTCTACGACCTACGGATCACCGTTGTCGCGATCGAGGGGCGGTCGGTTTGTGGGCTGGCGGTGGGCGACTTTTTCGAGGTGACGGAGAGCAACCGGCTCCGTATTCCGACGGGCAAGCATTTCTGCCTGTACGCGCTCGGCGCGGTGCTGCCGCTCTTGTCCGGCTACCAGCGGGCGGCGCAGTCCGGCGACTGGATGACGCAAGAAAGCCTCGTCGCCTGCCCCGACCCGGACGAACGCCTCATCATGCGCATCGAACGCCTCGCTCCGCGTATCCTCCGCACCACCAACTTGACGTAGGAGTTTATTAGCCACAGAGGCACAGAGAACACAGAGAAGGGATGGGAAGGAGAGGGTCGCATGACGCGAATAACAGCCGCCCCCCTTTTGTCTTTCTCTAAGTCCTCTGTGCCTCTGTGGCTAGATCACGGAGAGTACCATGCGGCGGGAAGTGAGTGTGGCGTTTCAGAGCAACAAGACGGCGGTGGAGTATGCGGCGCTGGCGCGGCGGGTGGAGGAGTACGGGTTCGATGCGCTCAGTGTCTATAGCGATTTGATGTTCCAGCCGCCGATTGGGCCGCTCATCATCATGGCGCAGGCGACGACGCGCATCCGGCTCGGCCCGGCGAGCATGAACCCGTATACCGTGCATCCCGTTGAGATCGCGGGGCAGATCGCGTTTCTCGATGCCGTTTCCGGCGGGCGGGCGTATCTTGGCCTGTCGCGCGGGGCGTGGCTCGAATCGCTCGGCATCGTCCAGACGAAACCCGTCGCGACGATGCGTGAGGCGGTCGCGGTCGTGCGGCATCTGCTCACCAAGAAGCATGCGCCGCTCGCGGGCGAAATCTTCTCACTGAGCGAGCATACTGTCCTCCAGTACGATGCGCTCCGCGCCGACGTGCCGCTGATGATCGGGACGTGGGGGCCACGACTGGCCGCGCTCGCAGGCGAGGTCGCGGACGAAGTGAAGATCGGCGGCTGCGTCAATCCGGCGATGGTTCCCATCATGCGCGCGCGGATCGCCGTCGGCGCGCAACAAGGAGAACGGGACGCGGACGCGGTCGGCATCGTACTCGGCGCGGTGACAGTCGTGGACGAGGATGGCGCGGCGGCGCGGCGTAAAGCCAAAGAGGAAGTCGCGCTCTACCTCCCCACGGTCGCGGCCCTCGACCCGACCGTGACGGTAGAATCGGAACTGCTCGCGCGGATGGAAATGGCGGTGCAGCAGGGAGATCGCCAGGCCGCTGCCGCACTCATCTCCGACGATCTGCTTCGTTCCTTCGCCTTCGCGGGAACCCCAGCAGAGGTGATCGCGCACGCCGAAGCGATCTTTGCGGCGGGCGCGTCCCGCATCGAATTCGGCACCCCACACGGCCTGACAGACGCGCGCGGCATCCAACTCCTCGGCGAAAAGGTACTCCCCGCGCTACGGCGGGATTTTCAGTCGGCTATTTAGTAAGGTCCAAGGGCCGCGAGTATTGACGCCTCAGTCGACAGAAGCCGCTTCTTCTAAATCTTCTTCGTCTTGCACAACTTGGCTATGGCGTAGACAGTCTTCAAACCATAACAATCCCGCTTCCGCTGATGCCAGTTCGCTTCCACTCAGTTCGCGATTGTGTTTGAACGCGTTGCGTGTTGCGGTTACCACATTTGTATGTTGATCGAAAATCGCTTTGCTACCGAATACATCGTTGAAGAGTAGCCAGTTCTCCTTTATAATCTGAGGATAATCACTAAACAAGGCATGTTCCAATTTGTAACCAACTGTTTCAGATCTATTCACCTCAAATGGATTATTCCTGAGGTGTTTTTCGATTCGATTTTGGATGGATTCTTGAATTGGCAGAGGAACGCAGTGCTGCCATGCTGCGCTCCCTCGCGACTCTGTCAGTCGCTGATCGATGACTTCTCGCAAATGTCGCTCAATAACATTGAGGCGGCTTTCAAGTACCTGGGCATCACTGACCGACCATAGTGCAGAGTCTTTGGTCAATGAACGTAACAGCCGGTTTATCGCATTCGCAAGCATCGTCCGTCGCTCATAGAGAAATTCCTCAAACTGATCCAGATGCCAAAGTGAAGCGTTAAGAGGAACCTGTTGCGATTTCAGACGCGATTGTTCAATCTGGGGCAGGTAATCAGATGGAGAACTGCTTAGAATCCGAGCATTGGCTCGTCTGGATAAGAAGGCAAGATTTGCCACTTGATCCACAGTTCGACTTTCGTTGCGGAGATCATACTGTTCACGAAGCAGTGCTTTCGGGAAGATATGATGAAATTCAAGAGGTTGGTGTGGCCCAATTTCCACACCATTGAACCAATCCTGTGCGTTGTCTTGGCGGGCAAGGACATAAGCCATCACCATGTACGGTGAGTTCTTACGCTGGTCTTGCAGTTCACGCTCGGTGACTGGGCGGCGCCCTACTTGGTCCTCGATGTTCACGATCATATTCTGGATCGGTTGTTCCGTCGAAAGTTCTGCGACATCCTGATCCAGTCGGGTTTCTACCGTGCCACTATACCGTGTCCAAATAAGCGCCATATATACCCATCGCCGGAGTTCACGCACTTGTTCATTACTAACCTGATTATTGAAGCGATCGAAGAAAGCAACCAAAGGAATTAAGATATTGCTTGTTGGAAGAAGGGAAAGACGATCAATTTTGCAATTCTGGACCAAGAACGCGATTGACTGATCCATCGCTGCTTTTACACGATGCCATGACGCCTGAAGTTCATCCACGGTAACATCGTAACGATCACTACGGAACAATAAACTGAGACGGCTCGATCCGATCAGCAATATTGCCATTGCCCGTAAAAGTAGCCCGGAATCAAGGACAAGTCCCTGCTTTGACACTTGTTGCTGATACACCTCGAATTCGTGCGTCACTCCACGCCATCTGCTTGAAACCTGTGCAAGAGCAAGGTCGGCACTTCCGAGAATCGTTCCGCCGGAATTGATCCGGACAAAAATATGTGTCACTTCGTTGTAGCTGATATCTTCCAGAACGTTGACTCGATATTTATAGGTCGCGATGTTTTGGATTCGATTTAGTCGTTCAAAAACCTGATACGACTCGGGAGACGATAGGTCGAGTTTCAGATCTGCCATGATTCTCGGTGTGCCCTCGGTAAATAGGCGAGAAAGAGAAATCCAACCTAAGTCTCCCCGCTGTCGCGGCCCAGCAACTTCGAATTTCTCATTATTGACATTGAACACGATGTCGATTGGACGCTTTAGTCCACGAACGACGAGTGGCCTGCCCAGTATGATTGCAGCAAGCGAGGTCAAGCGTTGTTGACCATCTAGTAAGAGTTGAGGATGCCGCTGAGTGGTTTCAAGACCATCTACGCTCGTTGTTCGTGAAAACGGGATGTCGCTCGTTTCCCAGATAAGCAGTTGACCACTGGGATATTGATGATAAAGAGAATCAAACAGGTCACGAACTTGCGGAGCCTTCCAGATATAGCGGCGCTGAAGTTCTGGGAGCAAAAGTTTCCCATCACGGATATCCGCGACCAAAGCCTGAATCTCCTTATCGTGCGGTGTAATCACACTACCTTCTCCATAGATATGGAATCCTGTCCTCTGCCCCTCCGACTTGTTTTTCAACGGCACCAATATATTGCAAACATCCTCATGAATGCAATCGCCCATACCGCCGCATGATCGTTTGCAGGCGGTCGTGTGGCAGAGCGTGGGCGGTGTTGTTGTCGCGTCCCGTCATCGTTTCCGCCGCGACAAGGGCATTGAGCACCGCTTCGGTCGTCGCCTCGATCGTCGCCTGAAAGAGGTCGTTGATCTGTGTGTCGTTGATAAAGGTAGTCGTCAGGAGCGTCTTCGTTTCGAAGCGATCCACGCGGTTCGCCGACGCGTTGGAGAAGGCAATCAGCAGGTCGCCGGAACTGTGCGTCGCGGTCGAGCCGACGCGGCCGAGGCCGAGCATCCCCCGGCGGCAGAGGCGGCCCAACTGCCGGTCGGTCAGCGGCGCGTCGGTGCCGATCACGACGATGATCGAGCCGTCGCG
>JBBSFO010000256.1:0-7219 GCA_038238655.1 Thermomicrobiales bacterium
CGGCGAGCACGCTCTATCATTCCCTCCCACTCACCCCGGCTGGTGTCGCGAAACTCCGACGGATTGACCACATGATGGTCTTCGTTCTGATCGCCGGGACATACACGCCGATCTGTCTCGTTACCCTCGGCGGCGGCTGGGGCTGGACACTGCTGGCGGTCGTTTGGGGGCTGGCAATCGCCGGCCTGATCCTCAAAACGCGCTGGATGCACGCCCCGAAATGGCTTTCCACCGGCATCTATCTCTCGATGGGCTGGGCCGCGATCATCGCTGCGCCCGCGCTCGTCCACAAACTGCCGCGCGGCGCGGTCGTCTGGCTACTCGCGGGCGGCCTCATCTACAGCATCGGCGCGGTCATCTACGCCCTGAAACGGCCCAACCCAATCCCCGGCGTCTTCGAGGCGCACGCGCTCTGGCACCTCTTCGTCCTCGGTGGCAGCGCCTGCTTCTTCTGGGTGATCGTCCGGTACGTGGCCTGAGAAGTAACGAGTAGCGAGTAACGAGTGGGGCACCTGTATTCACTTCGTTACTCGTTACTCGTTACTCTTTTGCTGCTTTGCCTGGATTGGCGAGTTGGTCCTGACACCACTGATACAAGCCAGCGAGGAGCGGCGTGACGGCGGCGAGATACGCCCCGTCGGACTCCGCCACTTTGCGCATGCCGGACGTGACGGCGGCAATCCCGGGCGACCACTGGGTCAGACTCTTGTCGCTCGTTTCCGCGCCGCGCAACACCATCGTCATCAATGCAATCGCCGGGTCGGTGATCTCGTACGCGGCCCGCAAGCCGTCAAAGCCGGTGCGCGATCCCTGATGGCGGATCGCCGCCTGCGGGTGGTGGAAGGGCGTCGCGCCGTGCTGCTCGGCGTAGGCCATCACCTCATTTTCCGGCAAAATGGCGATCTCCGCCTGCGGGTCAATGAATGTGCGAATCATCCAGATCATCGAAGCCCGGTCCAGCCGCACTCCTTGCCGCGTCACCCACTGCATTGCTCGCTCCTTCCCCTGTCAGTATGCATCGTCCTGTCGGGATGTGATGATACCACGGGGGAACCTCTTCCACGTTCCTTCCTCCACAAGGCTTGTCCATCCTTCCAGGTGAGACCAGGCACGGCGTAGTCGCAGTCGGGGTGCGCCTGATGCGTGCGACACGCGGCAGCGATATTCGTTCGTCAACGGCTATGTTGAAGTGCGCGAATAGATGCAGTATATTCGGCACAGATTCCGCATCTGCCCCACGCAACAGTGCATCTCATCACTGCAGGCACAAGGTTGCTTCATTGGGGATCGGGCCAAAGCGGGTGCGCGTGCGTGTTTTCTGCATCAAGGAAGGATCGCCAGCCATGGAACGACGTGAGTCACCGACATTCCGCACGGAATCGGACATCATGAGCCGTCGCATGCTCCTCAAGCGTGCGGCCGCGCTGGCGATCGGTGGGTCGGTGACGGCGGCAATCCTCGCCGCATGTGGGAGCAGCAACGCGCCAACGGCTACAACCGGCGGCGCTGCCACGTCCGCGACGAGCGGCGGCGCGACGACCGCACCGAAGACCAGCTCCGTCGCCCCTGGTGCGCCTACCGCCAGCGGCGCGACTGTGGCGCCCGCGTCTGCCGGGCAGGGCATCAAGGGCGGGACCCTCAATGTCGCGCTCATCGGCGAGCCGCCGACGCTCGATGTCCACCAGACAACGGCGGCGATCACCTTCTACATCGGCTGGACGATGTTCGAATCGCTCTTCACCTGGGACAGCAAATACCAGATCATCCCGTTCCTCGCCGAGTCACATACGATCAGCACGGATCAACTGACGCAGACGATCAAGCTGCGCAAGGGCGTCAAGTTCCACAATGGCCAGGAGATGAAAGCGGCCGATGTCCTCGCCTCCATCCAGCGCTGGGCCGGCAAGAGCGGCGTCGGCAAGAGCGTGCTCGCCGCGACCGATACGATCAATACGCCGGACGATTACACCCTCGAATTCAAACTAAAGAAGCCGTACGGCACGCTGAGCCTCGCGTTGTCGCAGGTCAGCCAGGGGTGCGCGATCATGCCAAAGTCCGTCATTGACGAGACGGGGACGGGGCAACTGGCAAAGTTCATTGGCACCGGCCCGTATCAGCTCGGCGACCGCCAGCCGGATCGCTTTATCCGCGTGGACCGCTTCAACGATTATTCCGCGCTGCCGGGCGACGCAAATGGATTGGGCGGCCACAAGTTCCAGTATCTCGATTCGATCAAGTTCGTCCCGGTCGCGGACGAATCGGCGCGGGTGGCCGGGATGCTTGCCGGAGATTACGACGTCCTCGAGGATGTCGGCGCCGATCAGCAAAGCAAGTTGCAGAGCAATCCGAATGTCATGGTCTCGGTCATCGCGCAGCAGGGCTGGGATGTCTTCTTCCTCAACCACAAATCCCCGATGATGTCGAACCTGAAGATGCGCCAGGCGTTCCAGGCCGCGCTCAACCACGAGCCGATCATGGCGGCGGGACGCGGCAAGGGCTTCTATGACCTCAATCCCTCGCTGATGTGGAAGAAGACGCCGTGGTACAACGAATCAGGCAAGGAACTCTACAATACGCACAGCGTGGACAAGGCGAAGAGCTTCCTCAAGGACGCGGGCTATGCCGGCACGCCGCTCCGGTTCATGAGCACTCAGCAGTACCCATGGATGGCCAATGAGGCGATCGTCGCCAAGCAGCAACTCGAGGAAGCCGGATTCAAGGTGGACTTGCAGATCTACGATTGGGCGACCGTTGTGGACCGGCGCGGCAAGGCGGATCTCTGGGACGCCTTCACGACCGGGCACGGCTTTGTGCCCGATCCGTCGCAGCTCACGGTGATCGGTCAGATCGGCACCTATCCGGGATTCTGGAGCGACGAGCCAACCAAGGGGCTGGTGGACCAACTGCTCGCCGATTCGGACATGAGCAAGCGGATGCAGACATGGCAGCAGATCCAGACGAACTTCTATCAAACGATCCCGGCCATCAAACTGGGCGATCAAAGCGGCCTGAATGCGCGATCCGGACGCATCGGCGGGTGGACCGATCAGATTGATCTCGGTACCCCGTTCTGGAACCTCTGGTTGAAGAAGTAGGCGTGCGTGGTGCGGCCTCGGGGATCGCGGCGATAGGGGGAAGGGCAGGGAATGACGCAGTATGTGTTGCGGCGGTTCGCGGCGCTCGTCCCCGTGTTGCTGGTTGTCGGTGTCGTGGTCTTCGCCCTTGTCCATCTCACACCGGGGGACCCCGCGTCCGTCATCCTCGGAGACAATGCGACGACGGATCAGGTGCAGCAGCTCCATCATGAGTTGGGACTCGACGCACCCCTGTATCTCCAATTCGCCCACTGGCTGGGCGATGCGTGCCGCTTTCGCTTCGGTCAGTCCCTCTTCCTCAACCGTCCCGTCACGCAGGCCCTGCTCGATCGCGCGCAGCCAACGGGGTTGCTCACCCTGTATGCTCTCGTCGTCGCGGTACTGATCGGCGTTCCGGCGGGCATCATTGCCGCGCTGCGGCGGAACTCGGTTCTCGATCGCGCCTTGATGATGATCGCGATCAGCGGGGTCGCGATCCCGAGTTTCGTGCTTGGCATCCTGTTGATCCTCCTCTTCGCAGTCGTCCTGCACTGGCTACCCGCCGGGGGCTATGTGCCGTTCTCGAAGACGCCCACGGGGCATTTCCGGACGATGGTGATGCCTGCGTTTTCGCTCGGGTTCGCCTCCTCGGCCCTGCTCGCACGGATCGTGCGCTCCTCGATGCTGGATGTACTCCGGGAAGATTATGTCCGGACAGCGTATGCGAAGGGTCTGCGCACACGCGTTGTCGTGCTGCGCCACGCGTTGCGCAACGCGCTGATCCCCGTGATCACCGTGATCGGTATCTCGCTCGGCGGCTTGCTCGGTGGCGCCGTCGTCACGGAGACGGTCTTCAATCTTCCCGGTATGGGCCAACTCGTGGTCCAGAGCGTCCTGCGGCGGGATTTCCCGGTCATACAGGGGGCCGTGATGGTCACTGCGACTATCTACCTGCTGGTCAATCTCGTGGTTGATGTATTGTATGTCTATCTCGATCCGAGGATTCGCTATGGCAGTGAGTGATATAGCGGTTGAGCGCGTCATCGAGACACGCCGGGGAGCGTCGCTCTCCCGCGTCACACGGGCGTCGCGGTTTTACTGGGCCCGCGTGCTCCTGGAGAACAAATCCGCGCTCGTCAGCATCGTTTTCCTGCTGATCGTGCTCGCGTTGGCGTTTATCGTGCCATTCGCTTCCCCGTACGGCCCCAAGGTGGTGGATCCACTCAATCGCCTGCATCCGCCGACCCGCGCGCACTGGATGGGCACGGACGACCTCGGTCGAGATGTGCTGGCGCGGATCTTTTATGGTGCGCGCGTTTCGCTCCTTGTCGGCGTGAGTGTCATGGCCGTGTCCGGGGTGATTGGCTCCCTCCTCGGGCTGATCGCGGCGTACTATCGCCGCCTTGACAGCGTCATCATGCGGATTATGGACGGCCTGATGGCCTTCCCGAGCATCCTCCTCGCGATCGCGATCATGGCGAGCCTCGGGCCGAAAACCGGCAATGTGATCGCGGCGCTCTCGGTCGTCTACACCCCCCTCATCGCCCGCCTGGTCCGCGGCACCGCGCTTGCCACGAAGCAGCAACCGTACGTCGAGTCGGCACGGGCGATCGGCGCGCGCGATTACCTTATCCTGCGACGCTATATCTTCCCGAACTCGCTCTCGCCGCTGATCGTCCAATGCACCTTCATCGTCGCGGCGGCGATCCTCGCCGAGGCGTCGCTCTCGTTCCTCGGCGCCGGCGTCCCGCCCGAGATCCCGACGTGGGGCAATATGCTCCGCATCGGCCAGCGCGAAATTTTCAGGGATCAGTGGCTACTCGTCTTCCCGAGTATTCTGCTCTTTTTGAGCATCCTCGCACTAAATATCCTGGGCGATGGCCTGCGGGATGCGCTCGACCCGCGCTCGCACAATCGCTGACGCCGCAGTGCGCTATGCGTGCTCCGTTACCATGCACGTTGTGTTGGAGGGAATCGTATGCTGATCGTTGACGGACACCTCGATCTCGCGATGAACGCGCTCCTATGGAACCGCGATCTCCGGCGCAGCGTCGCGGAAATTCGCACGCAGGAAGCGGGGATGGAGGAGAAGGGCCGTGCCGCCGGGACGGTCGCGTTTCCCGAACTGCGTGCGGGCGACGTCGCCATCTCATTCGCGACGGTCATCGCGCGCGTGGAGCAACCTGGCAGCCCGATCCGGGGCTACCGCACGCATGAGATCGCCTACGCGCACGCGCAGGGACAACTCGCCTATTACCGGCAACTGGAACGCGAGGGCCTGGTGCGTATGCTCGCCGATTGGCCGGCGATCCAGGCGCACCTCGCGGCGTGGCAGGCGGATCGCGCGCGCACGCCGCTCGGGCTCGTCCTGTGCATGGAGGGCGCCGATCCAATCGTGGAACCGGAGCAGGCGGAGGCGTGGTACGCGGACGGGCTGCGCATCGTCAGCCTCGCCCATTATGGGCCGAGCGCGTACGCGAAGGGGACGGAATCGGTCGGGCCACTGACCGACAAAGGACGGGCGTTGCTGCAACGGATGGAGGAAGGGGGCATTGTTCTCGATGTCACCCACCTCTCCGACGAGAGTTTCTTCGAGGCATTGGATCGCTTCGGTGGCCCGGTGCTCGCCAGCCACTCGAATTGCCGCGCCCTCGTCCCTGGAGATCGTCAACTGACCGACGAGATGCTCCAACAACTCTTCGCCCGCGATGCCGTGATCGGTGCAGTGATGGATGCATGGATGCTGCAACCGGGATGGATCAAGGGGGTGACAACCAACGCCGAGGTCTCCCTGGAGAACGTCGTGGACCACATAGATCATATCTGCCAACTGGCCGGCAACACCCGCCACGCGGCGATCGGGACGGACCTCGACGGCGGCTACGGCACCGAGCAGTGCCCGCGCGATCTCGACACGATCGTTGATTTGCAGCGGATTCCCGCCCTGCTCGCGCACCGTGGTTACCGCGATGCCGACATTGAGGCGATCATGCACGGGAACTGGCTCCGCCTGCTCGAACACGCTTGGTCCGACAAGCAGGCGTAGCGCAATTCACCGAAAAGGGAGCGAACTCAATGCCATTTCTCCACCGCGACGGATGCGATCTGTATTACGAAGTCACCGGGCACGGTCCGCCGGTCGTTTTCGCGCACGGGCTGGGCGGCAACCATCTTTCCTGGTGGCAGCAAGTCCCGCATTTCCGCGATCGCTATACCTGTGTGACCTTTGCCCATCGCGGTTTCGCGCCGTCTGCCGATGCGCCGGATGGGCCGGGGCCGGCGGCGTTCGTGGATGATCTTGCCGCGCTCATTGATCATCTCGACCTCGCGGATGTCCGCCTTGTCGCGCAGTCTATGGGTGGGTGGTCTTGCCTCGGTCACGCCGTGCGGCACCCCGAGCGGGTGCGCGCGCTCGTCATGGCTGCGACAACCGGTTCTCTCGCGCATCCGGAGATTGATCGTCTCCTGACCGCCGCAGGCGGAGCGCAGATGGCGCTTTTTGCCCAGGGCATCCATCCGGCGGCCGGTGAGCGAATGGCCCGAGAGCGGCCCGCGCTGCATTACCTGTACACGGAAATCTCCGACCTCAGCATCGGGCTCGACAAGGAGCGCCTGCGCCGCGACCTCTACGCGCTCCGCACGACGCCCGCCGAGGCAGTGGCGGCGCTGAGAATGCCGGTGCTCTGCCTTTCAGGAGAAGAAGATGTCGTCATCCCGACGGACGCGGTGGCGCTGCTCGCCGAGATTATCCCCGGAGCGATGATGGCACGCGTGCCCGAGGCGGGTCACTCGGTCTATTTCGAGCGGCCCGAAACCTTCAACCGCCTGGTAGACGATTTCTTCCGAGAGGCGTAAATCCGCGCGGCGAGGTACATACGATCAAGCGGCGGTTGGCAATCGGATTCATGGACGTGAACTAAGCCACATGAGTCTGCACGAACAGTGTCAATTAGCCGGACAAACCCCTATACTTCGCCACTCGACAGAACGCAGATGAGACAGTTTTATGGAGGCAATGGGAGTGGTATCGCAGGCGCATGAAGCCGTTTCGGCTTTCGGCACGGCGATGCAATCACGTTGGGCAGATGTGAGCAGCAGGAGGCTGGCTATGATCCTCCCGAAAGACCGCGACCCTCGTTTCGTGA
>JBBSFO010000257.1:0-7202 GCA_038238655.1 Thermomicrobiales bacterium
CCCTTTGTGGCAGGCATGGTAAGGAGAATCGGTAGCGAGGACGATGTGTGGACGCGTGTGTCTGCCAAGGCCTCCATTCCCCTGTGCCTGCTTGTGGTCATAGCGCATTTGGCTTCACCGCGAATGCGCCAGAGCCAGCATCATGTGTCCTAGTCCAATGTTAGTTGAGCAGAACCTTGCGGGCAAGATCGAAGACCGGCCCGGAGAAGATGCCGAAAAAGATCGTTGCAAGCGATGAGACGGCGAGGCCGAAGCCGAGCCAGGGCGTCCGCTGCGAAGCGATTTGCCGCTCCGGTTCGCGGAAATACATCACCGCGACGACACGCAGATAGAAGTACGCAGAGACGGCGGAGTTCAGGGCGACGATGACGGCGAGCCAGGTCAGGTTCGCGTTGATCGCGGCGACGATAATGTAATACTTCGCGAAAAAACCGAGCAAGGGCGGCACGCCCATCAGCGAAGCCATGAAGATCGTCATCGCGATCGCCGCACCCGGCGCGGTCGAGGACAGGCCGCGGAACGACTCGATGTTCGTGCCGCGCCCGCGCGCCTGCATCCACGTCAGGATCGAGAACGCGCCGATGTTCGTGAAGGCGTACGCGAATGTGTAGAAGAGGAGCGCGCCGATTGCCTGGCCATTCGCGTCCGCTTTGTTCGCGCCGATCTGGTACGATGCCAGCCCAACGAGCATATAGCCGGTGTGCGCGATACTGGAGTAGGCGAGCATCCGCTTGACGTTGTTCTGCGCGACCGCGACGATATTTCCGAACGTCATCGTGATTACTGCGAGAATAATGACGAGCGGTACCCATTGATTCGCGGCGGGTATCCACCCATTGACGAGGACGCGCAGCAATCCCGCAAACCCGGCCGCCTTCGGCCCGACCGACATGAACGCCGTCACCGGGGTTGGCGCGCCGTGATAGGCGTCCGGCGTCCACATATGAAAGGGGACGGCGGCGATCTTGAAACCGAGGCCGACAACGAGCAGGAGCAAGGCGAGTAAAAGGGACGGATTCCCTGTGGAGATCTTCGCTCCCGCCGTCGCGATCACGTCCAGGTTGATCGTCCCCGTAATGCCGAAGGTCCACGCCATCCCGTAAATGAGGATGCCGGTCGCGAACGAGCCGAGCAGGAAGTACTTCAGCGCGCCTTCGTGCGAGATGCGGCTCTGACGCGAGAATCCGGTGAGCACATAGACCGCGATGGAGGTCAGTTCGATGCCAATGAAGACCATAATGAGGTCGCCGGCAATTGCCACAACCATCATGCCGAGCACCGAGAACGAGAGAATAACGAGGTATTCCAAGAGCGACATACTCTGGAGTTGGACGAAGTTCCCTGAAACGAGGACGGTAAGCAGCGCCGTACTCAACATCACGATCAAAAAGAAAATCGCCATGTAATCATAGCGAATCGAGCCGCCGCCCGTTATCTGGCGATGGTTGTACGTGAACAACAAACTGACGAGCGCCGCGCCATAGCCGATGATCGAAAGGACCGACGCGAACTGGCCGACGCGCGCGGCACGGCTGCGGCGCGACAGCGCATCCATGAACATCAACACGACCGCGAGGCCGGTGACGATCAAATGCGGCACGATGGTCACATAATTGATGCTGGGAAACGAGACATCCGGCATCGGGTGGTGTTCCTTCCTTACGGTATGGAATCTGCCGCAGCTGCCGCAGTCCCGCTACCGACAATCGGCGACAGCAGCGCCCCGATCACCGGCTTGAGCAGTTTCATCAATGGCACAGGATAGATGCCGACATAGAGCGCTGCCAGCATCAATGGCAGCAGCGATGACGCTTCGATCCGGGTCAGGTCCAGAAAGCCGTTATGCTCCTCACGCGGCTCGCCGAAAATCACGCGCTTGTACACCCACATCATGTACACGGCAGCGAAGATGACGACGAACATCGTGACCGCGCCGTATGCCTTGTTCGAGAGCCGGAATGCGCCGATAGTGCTCAAGTATTCGCCAACGAACCCACTGAGGCCCGGTAGACCGAGCGCGGCGAGCATGAAGACCATGAACACCGACGAATACGTCGGCATTCGGTTCGCGATGCCGCCAAAGGCGCTGATCTGCCGCGTGTGCGCGCGGTCGTATAGGACACCAACACAGAGGAAAAGCCCCCCGGTGACCAGCCCATGACTGAACATCGTAATCACCGCACCTTGAAACCCCTGCGGATTGAACGAAAAGATGCCGAGCGTCACGAAGCCCATGTGCGTCACGGACGAATATGCAACTAACTTCTTCATGTCCGGCTGCACCATCGCAACGAGCGCGCCGTAGATGATCGCGATGACTGAGAGAATCAGGATCGGTGTCGCGAATTTGTGGGAAGCGTACGGAAACAGGGCGAGGTTGAAACGGATCATTCCGTAGCCGCCCAGTTTGAGCAGTACCGCTGCGAGGATGACGCTTCCCGCTGTCGGCGATTCGACGTGGGCATCCGGTAGCCAGGTATGCACCGGAAACATCGGTACCTTGATCGCGAAGGAGATGAAAAACGCTGCGAACGTCCAGAGTTGAAAGGTATGCGACCAACCGCCCGGAATGGCGATCAGCGTGTTCAGGTCCAGCGTCCGCGTGCCAGTCCGGTTAAAGTATTCCGTGTACATCGCGACAATGGCGACGAGCATCAGGAGGCTACCGGCGAGGGTGAAGAGAAAGAACTTGATCGCCGCGTAGACCCGATTCGCGCTACCCCAGACACCGATGATCAGCGCCATTGGGATCAGCACCAGTTCCCAGAAAACGTAGAACAGGAAGAGATCAAACGAAATGAAGACGCCGAGCATCCCCGTTTCGAGGATCAGGAAGGTGACGTAGTAGGCGCGGATATTCGTTTTGATGCTCGTCCACGAGGCAAGCAATGCGATCACGCTCGACAACGTCGTGAGCAAGATGAAGATCGTACTCAAGCCGTCAGTGCCGAGGTGATAGCGAATGCCGACGCTCGGCAGCCAGTTGTAATTCTCTTCCCAGCGCAGATTCGCCGTCTGCTGCGAGGAAAAAACGACGACGAGCGACAAGGCAAGCGTGATAAGGCTGACGATCAGCGCCGTATACTTAATGGTCGTGGGTGCAAGGCGAGGCACAAATAGCACGAGGAGCGCGACGACGGTCGGGAGATACAGTATCACCGAGAGTAAAGGAAAATGATCCACCAAGTACCTCCTCGCGGGCACGCGCCGTTGCGGCCCGGACCGCCGCTAGCCGAACAACTGCGTGAAGATATTCCCGCGCGCGATCAAATACACGCCGACGATCAGCACTGCACCGAGTGCAATCACCAATGCATAGTTGGCGACAAACCCCGTTTGAACACGTCGCAACCGACCGGATGAGCGGCCGATAACTGTCGCGACACCATTGACCGCGCCATCCACGACATAGCGGTCGAATGCCCAACACGCCATTGCGAAGGCAAGCGTTCCCCTGACGAAAAGGACGTGGTAGATCTCGTCGAAGTACCACTTATGCCAGAGAAACGTCCAGAGCCAGTGCAGGCGGTCGCCGAGTGTGTACGGGTTCGGGCTGAGGCGCATGTACATCGTGTACGCCAGGAAAATGCCGCCGACCGCAGCCAGTGTCGAGAGCGCAGCGAACGTCCAGGTCGTGGACGATGCAACCGGGCCGTGGCTCTCGAACAGGTCGCTCTGAATCGCCTTGCTGAGAAACGTATGGATCGCGCCGCCGTCCGGCGGGAAGCCGACGAGCGCACCAATCACGAGCGAGGGGATCGCGAGAATCACGAGCGGCACGGTCATCGTTGCGGGAGATTCGTGCGGGTGGACATGTTCCTGATCGTAGCGCGGCTTGCCCTCGAAGGCGAGGAAATAGAGCCGGAACATGTAAAAGGCGGTCAGCGCGGCGGTCAGGAGGCCGAGCACCGCGATCGCGGGATAGCCCGCGTGATACGAACCAACGATGATCTCGTCCTTCGACCAAAAGCCCGCGAGGCCGGTGACACCGGAAATAGCGAACGCACCGATTAAAAAGGTGTACGCCGTAATCGGCATCTGCTTGCGCAGACCACCCATCTTGAACAAGTCCTGCTCCTCGTGCATGCCGTGAATCACGGAGCCGGAACCGAGGAACATCAGACCCTTGAACATCGCATGGGTCATCAGGTGGAAGATCGCCGGGATGTACGCGCCGACGCCGAGCGCGAAGCACATATAGCCAAGTTGCGAGACGGTGGAATACGCCAGCACGCGCTTGATGTCCCGCTGGACAACGCCGACGGTCGCGCCGAGGACGGCAGTGACGATGCCGACGATCGCGACGACATCGCGCGCGCCGGGTGAAAGGTCGAAGAGCGGCCACGAGCGCGCAACGAGGTAAATGCCCGCAGTCACCATTGTCGCCGCATGAATCAGGGCTGAGACGGGCGTCGGGCCTTCCATCGCGTCCGGCAACCAGACATGGAGCGGCACCTGCGCGCTCTTGCCAACCGAGCCGCAGAAGAGCAGGAGGCAGATCGTCGTAATCGTGCCCTTCGTGATGTCGCCCCCACCGACCCGCTCTTCCAAGTGGGCGAAAACATCGGTGAAAGTGAACGTGCCGAAGGTCGTCCAGACGAGCATCGTGCCGAGGCCGAAGCCGACATCGCCGACGCGGTTCACCCAGAACGCCTTCAGTGCGGCATTGTTCGCAGTTTCACGCCGGAACCAGAAGCCGACCAGCAGGTACGAGCACAGCCCGACGGCCTCCCAGAAGACGAACAACAGCAGGTAGTTGTCTGCGAGGACGAGCATGAGCATGCTGAAAATGAACAACGGCAGATAGGCGAAGAAGCGATAATACCCGGTGTCGTGGTGCATATAGCCGATCGAGTAGACGATCACGAGAAACCCGACGGTCGTCACCACAAGTAACATCAGGGCCGTGAGGTGATCGGCGCGGAGCGTGATCGGTACATTGAGTTGCAGCTTGTCGAAATCATAGGCACCGGTATTCATCCAGGTGAACAAGTGATTGTTCAGCGATTCCCCGGCCTTCAAACCACGCACCTGAAAAAACACCAGCCACGAGCAGACCGCCGCGATACCGACACCAATGATCGGTGGCCAGTGCGCCTGCGACTTCAGCACGCCCCGCCCGAAGAGGATCGTGACGATGAACGCGACCAGCGGCGCGGCAGGAATTACCCAGAGGAAGTTCTCCATTGAACCGTCCTATCCCTCGAATATACCCAGAACGGGGCCGACGTCACTCGCGTAGCGTGTCAATCTGACCGACATCCACCGTATCCTGACGACGGGCAAGCGCAATGACGATTGCCAGCCCGACCGCCGCTTCCGCCGCCGCGACGGTGATCACGAAGAGCGCGAAAACCTGACCGGTGGCGGAACTGATCGCCCGACCAAAGGCGATGAAGCTGATGTTCACCGCATTGAGCATCATCTCGACGCACATGAAAATCACGAGCACATTGCGGCGCGTGAGGACGCCGACCAGGCCGATCACAAAAAGGATTGCGCTCAGACTGAGATACCACTCCAACCCCGGATGCATGTGCCCTCCCGCGCGAAGCCCTAACGCTTCAGCGTCTCGCCAACCTTGTCCGTCTCAACTTCCGCCCGCAGGATCAATTCCCGGTCGCGCTCCACCGTATACACCGACGGCTCGCCAATGGTGCTTTCCTGCGGATGCCCGAGGGAGATGGTGAGGAGGCTACCGATCTCGCGGTCGCGCGCCACCGTGTAATCCGGCCGCGCGAGAACAATCGCACCAATCGCGCCGACGAGCAGCACGAGCGACGAGATTTCGAACGGCACGAGGAAATCGCTGTACAGGCTGCGACCGAGCGCTTGCGTATTGCCACCGACCGCCGCAATCGTATCGGGCGTGAAGGTGCCGACCGCGCCGAGCGGAACGGTGGAAAGGATCACGGCGACAATTTCGAGAAAGAGCGCTAGGCCGAGAATCGGCCCGACGAACCGCTGCACCGGGTGCCCGCCGTACATCTCCGGCAAGTCTTCCATCCGCACCAGCATGATAGCGAAAAGGAAGAGGACAAGGATCGCCCCGGTATAGACGATGATCTGCGTGACGGCGACGAACTCCGCCCCGAGCATCACGTAAATGCAGGCGACGTTGAGAAACGACATGACGAGAAAGAGCGCGCTGTGCGTCGGGTTGCGTTGCAACACAACCAGCAGGCTCGTCAGTGCCGCCAGGCCGCCGAAAATCGCGAAGAAGATATCGCCGCTCATTGCGCAAAATACTCCCGTGCCGTTGCGCCAATTTCCGCCAACTGCGACTTCTGGTAGATCAAGCCTTCCCTCGTGGTGACGCTGAGTTCAAACGCATTGCTCATCGTGATCGCGTCCACCGGGCAGGACTTGGCGCACAGGCCGCAGTACATACAGCGACCGGCATCAAGCGTGTAAATGACGACATCGCGCTCACCTTCGTTGGCGGGCGTGAACTCCATCGAAATGCACTGCGTCGGACAAATCCGCTCGCACATCGAGCAGCCGACACAGATCGCCTCCTGCGTTTCCGGATCGGTCCGCAAGACGGGTAGGCCGCGAAACCGCTCTTCGAGTGGCCGTCGCTCGTCAGGGTACTCGACCGTCAGGTCCTTCCTGAACAGGCGTTTGAATGTGACGCCGAAGCCTTTGATTTCATCAAACATGGGCATTCGGACCTCCTTTATGCGCGAGGCAACAGGTTACAGGCGGTCTATGAGCACCTTCACCGTCGCCGTGACTAGGATATTCGCCAACGTCAACGGGAGCAACACTTTCCAGGCGATGCCCATTAACTGGTCATAGCGGAAGCGCGGCAGCGTGGCCCGCAACCAGATGTACACGAACATGAACAGCAACATCTTGATAAACAGCCAGATCGGGCCGGGTAGGATCGGGCCGTCCCAGCCGCCGAGGAAAACCGTCGCCGCGACGCCGGAAACGACGAGCATGTTGATGTACTCACCGAGGAAGAACATCGAGAAGCGGAAACCGGAGTATTCCGTGTGGAACCCGGCAACCAGTTCATTTTCCGCCTCGGGCAGATCGAAGGGGGCGCGATTCGTCTCCGCGATGGCGGAAATGAGATACAAGATGAAGCCGACCGGCTGAAAGACGATCAGCCAGACGTGATCGCGCTGCCAGTTGACAATCGAAAGCAGGCTGAGTGAACCGGTCAGCAGCATCACGCCGACCAGCGCCAAACC
>JBBSFO010000258.1:0-7193 GCA_038238655.1 Thermomicrobiales bacterium
GGCGGGGCATCCGTGCGTACATTGCCGGAAACGGCTCCTGCCGGGAGCGGAATAACGCGCACCATCGCCTCGTCCACATCGTGAATCGTCGGGTCTTCCAATACCTCGATCTCGACCTGATTATAGTTAAGGTTGAGTTGCTGCAACGCGAGGCGCACAGCCTCGTCTACCGAACTCGCGGCGATCTCCACCGCGCGCTGCGCGGGCTGTTCCGCATTGTCCCGACCGAGCGAGCGACCCCTTCGACCCATTGGTTGCCGTCCTTGCATGAACTAACTCCCTCCGCTGCCCGTCTGATCGCCAAGCGAATCGGACGCGGGCCGGACCGTTTTACTCTTTCGGGGCGCAGGTGGCGGCACCTTGCTTGATGCGTCCGTCGTGCCGATTGCCTTGTTGGGGGTGCGCGATTGCCCGCCCTTGTTGCGCGCGCCGGGCCGGTTTGCGCCGTTGGCGTTGTTTGTTCCATTCGTGCCGTTTGCCCCGTTCGTGCCGTCCACTTTCGTGCGTTGCGGCGGCGTCGCGCGCGTGCCGCTGATATTGTAGGTCGAGCCTTTGAGTGGGCGACCATCGGGCCCGAGTCGCTGCTGCTTCGGCACTTCGGCGCTTTTTTCGGACGGCGTCACCTGCCGCTCCTGCTGCGCCGCCATGCTTTGCTGCAGGAAACCTTGAATGCGTGATGGCTTCTTGTTTGTTACAGGCTTGAGGACGCGCGGCTTCTCAACTTTCACGGGGAGGAAGGGGAAAATATCGGAAAGCGCCCCCCAACCGGTGATGAAGTACTGCTGCACCGCGCTGAAGACCGCCTGTACCGCCCAGTAAAGGACCATCGCGGCGAGGAAACTCCAACCGAACACGACCACGAGCAGGGCCGAGGCGGAAATGAGCGTGCTCTGCAACTTCGTCTGTTGATCCTGTTGCGCGCGTTTCGCGGCGTTCGGCAACGACATGCGCGTCTGGATCACCTGGAAGATAAAGGCGAGGAAAACGAGGATGCGCAGTGGATCAACCTTGTGCCCGTCTGCGGCGACCGTGCCAATGTTCTGCGTGAGGTCCGCAACCCAGAGAAAGGTATGCGTGCCTGCAGTATCGTGCGCGACCTGGCGCATCGCCTGATACACGACGAGGAAAACGGGCAACTGGATCAGGACCGGAAGACAACCGGCGAGTGGGTTGATGCCGTATTCCTGATAAACGCGCATCTGCTCCTGCGCGAATGCCTGCTTGTCATCCTTGTACTTCTTTTGTAAGTCCTTGATGATCGGCGCAACATCCTGCATCGCCTTCGAGGACTTGATGGATTTGAAAGTCAGGGGGGCAAGCAGGAGCTTGATAAGGATCGTGAACAGGATGATCGTCACACCGAGATTGCCGCCGGTATGATCGCGCAGGAAGCGGATGAAGTTCGCCACCGTATCAATCGCGGGGCTGAAAACGGGTATTGCCGCAAACAATGGAAACACGAGTGTTAGCCCTCCGTCAGGGAGTGCCCCGGCGCATGTGGCGTGAGGGCGATATCAAAATCAAAGGACTGAGGACTCCGGATGTCCTCTGGGCGAGATGAGAACTGAGGGGAATTCCCTCGCCTCTGACCAACCGTCCCTGTGGGATCGTTGCCGGTTTCTGCCGAATGCAGGAGATCAGGTACCGGATCGTACCCATGACCGCCCCATGGGTTGCAGCGCATGACACGCCACGCGGCCATCGCGCCGCCTCGGATGACACCATAGCGCGCAATCGCCTCGTACCCATATTCCGAGCACGATGGCACGAACCGGCACGAAGGCGGCAGAACGCGCGAAATCGTGCGTTGGTACAGGCGGATGCCGGAAAGCGCGAGCTTCTTCATGCCGATTGCGCCTCCTCCGCGAGCAGCGCGGGCGCGGGCAGCAGCAGGTTTGCGCGGCGCAAAAGCGTGCGAACGACCGCGCACACATCGGCATAGGTCTGTCCGACAACCGGTGGACGAGCGATAAAGACAACATCGTACCCGGAAACCAGCTGCCCTACCTCTTTCGCAGTCGTGCGTACCGCCTCGCGCAACAGCCGCTTCACGCGGTTCCGCACGACCGCACCACCCAGGCGTTTCGAAACGGAGAACCCGTATCGGTTGTGCGGCAGATCGTTCGGCAGCGCACACAGGATGGCAAACGGATGCGCCCAGGACTTGCCCAGTTTGCGGACGCGGCGGAAATCGGCGTCGTAGGTGAGGCGGAGGGCGCGTTCCATGATGTGCCGATGCTCCTCGCGCTATTTCTCGCGCACGACCTTATAGGAACGCTTGCCAATGACGAGTTCGCCCACTGCCAGCTTCGCCCGACCCTTGCGGCGGCGTGCGGCAAGGACCTGCCGGCCACCCTTGCTCGCCATCCGCGCGCGAAAGCCGTGTACACGCAGGCGCGGGATGCGCTTTGGTTGCCATGTCCGCTTGACCACCTGATACCCTCCCAATGATGATTAACGCGCCGCCACTACGGATGAATACGTAGCCAAGCAGGCGCGGGTAACGCAATGCAGGATCGAACCCGCTTCCACGAGGAAACGAGCCATGCAAGTATAGGGTGCGCCCCGGCGAGTGTCAACGAGCGCGGGCAGCAGGTAGCGGCTACGGGGCCAACGATATCAACCATGGGTGCCGATAACGATTCGCAAAGCCATGCGAGTACTCATGTCTACTACTCGCTGTCTGCTGCGACTACTACGCCGGGTCCGGGTCTTCCAGTACGGGGAAGCGCATCATCGGGTTGGGCGCGATCACTTCGAGGACGATGCCATTCGGGTCCGAGAAGAAATACGCGTGGCTGCCCGGTCCCATCTCCTGAATTGGTGAAAGATTGTCCACGCCCGCCTCGGTCAGGCGCTGATACCATGTGTTGAACTGCTCCATGCTTTCGACCGTGAAGCAGACATGATCGAATGCCCGCCCGGTCGTCGGCAAGGTCGCCGCCTTGTAGGCAGGCAGTTCGGCGTCCGGGAATTCGAAGAAGGCGAAAACCGTACCCGGAGCAACGGTGATCATGTAATGTCGCTCGGCGCCGGGGCGCGGCATCCGGTGGCCCATCGCGACCTCGCTGCCGAGGACATCCCGATAAAACGCGACCGTCTTTTTCATGTCGTTCGTGACGAGCGCAACGTGATGGACGCTCGCGAACGGAGCTTTCAAACCGTCGCGCGCGGGCGTCGCATACATCGCCGGTTCGGATTGTGTGGTCGTTGCCATGGAATGCTCCTTGTGTGGTCGCGCTGGCTGAAGCCGACGCGACCACCGATTCGTTACCGCTGCGTGACCTTCGGGATCACCTCGTCTGCGAGGCGGGTGACGATCCGTGCCGGGAAGGGTGGGCGTAGATTGAGGATCAGGTGCGTCGCGCCGACATCCACGAACGACTGCACCGCTTGTACCGTCGCGTTCAGATCATCGTAATTGACCGGAATTTGCACGGAATGTTCGATCTCCTCCGGGTCGCGTCCGATGGCTACGCAATGCTCCCGCAGGACGCTCGCCTTGTGCTGGAAAATCTCCGTTGATTGGGCGGTGGCGTTCCAGATGTCCGCGTGCTTCGCGACGACGCGGAGCGTCAACTGTTCGCCGCTACCGCCGATCACGATGGGCGGGTAGGGCTTCTGCACGGGCTTCGGCTCGCTTCTGGCCTCTTTCAGTTGGTAATACCGCCCCTCGTAGGTCGTCAGGTGCTCCGTGCAGAGGGACTTATAGATTTCACATGCCTCGTTGAGCCGACGGATGCGCTCTCCCGGCTGATACAGGGGGAGTCCCATGCTCGTGTGCTCGTATTCGTTCCAACCTGCGCCGATGCCGAAATCGAGCCGTCCTTTGGAGATCACATCGGTCGTGATCGCGATTTTGGTGAGGACGGCGGGGTGGCGATACGTGTTCCCCGTCACCATCAGGCCGATGCGCAAGCGGGTCGTTTCGGCGGCGAGGGCGGCGAGTGTCTGCCAACCTTCGAGACAGGGGCCATCGAGGTGCCCGTTGATCGGCGAATAGTGATCGAAGAGCCACGCGTGCTCGATGGCCGGGATACCGTCCGCCTCCTTCCAGATCCCAAGCATCTCCTCGTACGTCGTATCCTGCGGCGCTGTCTTGAACCCGAACCGTAGCGATTTCATCGTCTTCCTCCAGTCTTAACCAACATCATGACAAGCCGGGGAGAACTGCAGAGGCGCAGAGAACGCAGAGGACACAGAGAGGGAAAAGAGCGTTGTTCGAGCGACGATCGGGATTTAATCTTTCTTCCTCTGCGCTCTCTGCGTTCTCGGCGCCTCTGCAGTTCTCCCCGATTTCCCCATCTTAGTACCAGCGCGCCTTGTCGGTGACGGTTGCCAGCGGTTCTCCGGCGACGAAGCGGCGGACATTGTCCAGCACGACCGCAAGGCGACGTTCGTCGGTGTGCGGGCCGGAGTCCGCGCTGTGCGGCGTGACGATGACATTCTCCATCTGCCAGAGCGGGCTGTCACCCGGCAATGGTTCCGTCTCGAAAACATCGAGCGCCGCACCCGCGATCCAGCCTTCGCTGAGCGCCCGTTCGAGCGCTGCGAGCCGGACGATCTTGCCGCGCCCGATATTGATAAAGAATGCGTCCCGCCGCATGCGCCTGAACATCGCTTCGTCGAACAGCCCCGTCGTTTCCGGCGTTTGCGGCGCGCAGATAATCACCGCGTCCGCGTTGGGCAGGAGCGCCGTCAGTTGTTCCGGGCGGGCGAGTTCGGCGGCGCCCGGCGGTAGCGCCACGACTTTCGGGTCCACACCAATGATGGATGGCCCGAAAACGGCAAGCCGCCGTACGACCTCACTCCCGATCCCGCCCAGGCCAATCACAACGATGGTCATTTCAGCCGGGTCACGCACGCGGATCGCATCGTGCGCGGTCCAGACGCCTGCCGCCTGCTGGCGCATCAGGCGCGGCAGGTCGCGGCAGAGCGCGAGGAAGAGCGCCAGCACATGATTCGCGATGTGGTCGTTGTAGATATTGCGCATGTTCGTCAGCGTCAGATCGCTGGCGATCAAATCAGGAAAGAGAACGCTTTCGAGGCTGATGCTCGGCGCCTGCAACCAGCGCAGGTGCGGCGCGGATTCGAGGAGCGCCGGGGTTAACTTGCCAATCCACCCGTCCGCTGTTCGTGCCGCCGTCATCGCTTCCGCGTCATTTGCGGGCGTCACGACCTCCGCATCCCCCGCCGCGCCACGAATCGCCTCCACCCACGCACCCGATTGCTCCGGCCAGATCACAATACGCATAGCACCTCCAATCGAAACCAAGTGAACCGCAGAGACGCAGAGGACGCAGAGAGCGCGCAGGGGAATGAAAGGAAATGAGAAACTGGGTCGGGCCGCATTTGTGTTTCCTTAATTATTTCCTTCTCTGCGTTCTCTGCGCCTCTGCGGTTCTCCCCGGTTTGCCTATCGTGCGGCGGCGGTGATTTGGGCGACGACATCGGGCGGAAGGGGGCCGCGGGCGGTCCAGCGGAGGGCGTCTTCCAACTGTGCAAGGTCGGAGTAGCCGACAAGGACGGTCGAGATACCCGGCTTTGCGAGCGCGAAGCGGACGGCCAATTCCAGCGTGTTTTCCAGTCCCGCCTCGGTCGCGAACCACGCGAGGTCTTTCGCCCGGTTCATATCGCGCGCATATTCCGCGCCACCGGCGAGCGGTGACCCAGGGTCGCCCGCATTCGCGTGCCGCTCCGGTTGCAGGGCGAGCGCCCCCGCCGCCAGCACGCGGATCGCAATGACGCCGACGCCCGCGTCCGCTGCCGCGTTAATCAGGCCGTCGAAATCCTGCTCACCGCCGCTCGCGCCTGCATACCCCGCACTCGGATTGATGGCGTTGAAGTAGGATTGCATCGTCGCGAAGATGCCGCTCTGCACGGCATCGCGGAGGGCGACCGTTTCACCCAACCCGGTGAAGCCGATCTGTCGCGCCAGCCCGCGTTCCTTGACGCGCCGCAAGCCCTCGGCAATCGCACCCTGCACGGTCTCCAGGCTGACCGAACCGCCACTCGCCGTTGAGAACGCCCCCGCACCGGGCTGGGTAATCGGATTGTGCAGTTGCAGCAGATCAACGGCGTCGTGACCGAGCCGCCGCAAACTCGCCTCGGCGGAGGATTGGATCGCCGCAACGGGGTCGGCGAGGTCGTCCGTCGTCAGGCGCACCTTCGTCCCGACGACCACGCGATTCCACGCGTCGAGTTCACGCAAGACGCGGCCAAGATTTGTTTCGGATGTGCCATCGCCGTAACTCGACGCGGTGTCGTAGTACGTGATGCCCGCATCAAGCGCGCGGGCGACGGCGCGTTGCTGCTCGGCGGGATCGCCCTTTGTAAACAACCCGCCAATCGCGCCGCTCCCGTAGCCGAGCGCGGAAACCTGTAACCCGGTCCTGCCCAGTGGACGTTGCTCCATCCGTTCCCCCTCACGGTCGGTCGGGTCGCTGACGGTGTCATGGGGACGGCACGCGCCGCGTGCGCCCGTGTCTACCGCCGGACCTGCTCAACGCCGTCTTTCTACGATCCTTGCTCCCGGCGCCACGCCTCGTACTCCGCCCGCGCCTCGTCCGACAGGGGATAATACTTTCGCAGGTCGCCGCCCGCCGCCAGGCGCATCCGCGAGAACTCTTCCCACTCGACGTGTTCGCCCGCCTTGCGCAACAGCTCCGGCGCCAGCGCCGCCGGAACGACGACCGCCCCGTCGTCGTCGGCAACGATCAGGTCCCCCGGCATCACCAGCGTGTCCGCGCACGCGATCGGCACATTGACGGCGAACGGGACGATGTCTGTCTGGGTGTGGAAGTTGGGCGTGACCCCGCGCAGCCAAAGCCCGATCCCGAGTTCCTTGGCCTTCGGGTAGTCGCGGATGCAGCCGTCCACGACCACGCCGACGCCCCCACGGCCCATGAAGTAGGTGAGCATCATCTCGCCGAAGACGCCGCTGCCCAGATGGCCGCGCGCGTCCACGACGACGATGTCGCCGGGCTGCGTGTGGTAGAGGACGTGCCGGTGCAACTGCTTCTCGGGGTCTGCGTACTCGTCCACGCGGTACTGGTCCTCGCGCTTGGGCATGAACTGGAGCGTCAGGGCGGGGCCGACGACCGCCTTGCCCGGTGTCCAGCTGGTGATGCCGCGCAGGTGCGGATCGCGAATGCCGAGGCGGCTGAGTTCGCCACTGGCGGTTGCGCTCCCGA
>JBBSFO010000259.1:0-7193 GCA_038238655.1 Thermomicrobiales bacterium
AATCAGCAGGTCGCCGGAACTGTGCGTCGCGGTCGAGCCGACGCGGCCGAGGCCGAGCATCCCCCGGCGGCAGAGGCGGCCCAACTGCCGGTCGGTCAGCGGCGCGTCGGTGCCGATCACGACGATGATCGAGCCGTCGCGTCGCTCGTTCGCCGGTAGCCCTTGCTCCGGGAGCAAATCAGTGATCTCCAGACCAATCGGCACACCATCCACGAGCAAATCCTGCCGCCGACCGAAGTTGCCCTGCACGAGCGCGCCGACGGTATACTCCTGTCCACCAACCGCCACGACGCGGGACGACGTGCCGACACCGCCCTTGAAGCGGAAGAGCGTCATCCCCGTGCCGCCGCCGACATTTCCCTCCGCGACCGGGCCGCCCATCGCATTGTCGAGCGCGGCGAAGACGTGTTCACTGGTCACATGCTGCCCGGCGACATCGTTGAGGAAGCCGTCGAACGTCTCCGCGACGACCGGGATGACGAAATCGCGCGTGCCGAGCGATGGCTCATGCACCGTCAGCCACTCGACGCACCCCTTGTGGACCGCGCCGACGGAAAGCGTGTTGGTGATGAGAATCGGTGTCTCGATCAGGCCGTACTCGTCCACCTGCGAGCGGCCGGTGATCTCGCCCGCGCCATTGAGCACGGCGATGGACGCGGGGATCATCTTCTGAAAGACCGAGCCTTCATGCGGATGGATCGCCGTCACGCCCGTCCGCGCCGGCCCCTGCCCGACGACGAGCGGCCCATCGCCCTGCACGACCGTCGTATGCCCGACGCGCACGCCGGGCACATCCGTGATCGCGTTGTAGCGCCCGGCCGGCTGTGTGCCGATCTCGATGCCGAGGTCGCGTAGTCGGGGTCGTTTGATCGATGAATTCACTGGCGCATGTCCTTCCCACTTCATGTCATGTAGGTAGGTAAGTGATCTCGAAGGGAGAACATCTACAAATCGTCTCAAAACCCCGAAGCTACCCGCTAACGGAGCTTTGAGACGAGTCGTGGGTGACGACAGGGCGTGGGAGCAATCCGCTCCTTCTCCGCGGCGCCGCGGGCAGGGTCAGTCTGGGCGCTGGACAAATTTGGGCGGGATGACCTGCTTGCCGGTCGGGTCGATGAATCCAACCGCGCGATTCACCTGCACGCGCGCCAAGCCATCGGAGAAACTGTGCGCCTCCTCGAATTGCGGGAGGATCGCGACCGACCCATCCTTGGCGATGAAGCCGTACATCCCGCCTGTCTGCGCCGGTAGCCGCGCGTAGGCCAGCCCCTCGACGGTGAAGTCCCCCGCTACATCGATCGTTGGGGGGATGGCGAAGGCGCCCGTTGGCGTGATGAAGCCGTCCTTGCCGTGCACATTGACGCGCGCCAGACCGTTGCTGAAATCCTCGGCGACATCGAATTGCGGAGCGATCACCGCAGTCCCGCTCTGGTCGATATAGCCGCCGCGCCCATTCACCTTGATCGCCGCCCGTCCCTCGGAGAACCACAGGGTCGTGTCGAACTGAGGCGGGATGATCTGCATGCCGGTCTTGTTAATATAGCCCCACTTCTCCCCCACCTTCACGGCCGCGAGCCCCTCCCTGAAGCCCCAGACATTCGCGAATTGCGGCGGGATCGCCAGCGTGCCCGTCTCATCGATGAAGCCCCATGTCGCCCCGACCTGCACCTCCGCGAGACCCTCAGCGGAGAACCGGCCGCCCAAGGCGAAGCGGAACGGAATCACCTGCTTGCCGGCCTTGTCGATGTAGCCCGTTTTCCCGCCCTGCTGCGCCCCTGCGAGGCCATTTGGCGCGAATCTATCAACGCCGTCGAACTGCGGCGGGATCGCCGTGGCGCCGGTGCGATCGATGTACCCGAACCGGGAGCCGATCTGGAGCAACGCCATACCGTCCGAGAAGTCGGAGACCAGCCCCGGCCCGCCGGGGAGCGCCTGCGTCGGGGTCGCGGCGGCGATCCGCGCCGAAGCGACGGTCGCGGTGCCACCGCCCACTGCGCTGGATATCGCAACCGTCGGTGGGGACGGCGGGACGACCGTTGACCCCGTTCCGGCCGAGGAAGCCGGTGTCGGAGGCGGAGGAGAGGGCGGCGGTGCCCCCGTGCCGCCACATGCCGCGAGCGGCAGCGCGAGCAGGTACCCCAGCAGACGCCGCCGCGCCGGATCGCGAGGCACATCCGGTACGACACGTCCAGCGGCGTGAGGATGATGAACAGTCATCGTCGTCTCCCTCCAATTGTCAACTCCACCACTCCGTATACGCGATCGCGTCGGCGTGGTCGGCCCGCTGTGTATACCGAACAATGACTGCGCATACGGCCGTCATGGCGTCGTGCGCAAAACGAGTGCGTGCGGCTATGTGTCCCGAGTGACATCTATTCTATCTCAAGGGAGAGAACGACGGGAGGGATGCACGCGTTTCGGCCGTCTCAGCCTACCATACTCACCGATTAGGGTTTTTGAGACAGTCTGTAGATGGAAATAATCTGAGAAGCGAACGACCATTCAGCCCCCTAACAAAGAAAAGGTGTGTAGCAATGCAGATCCATAACTTATTTGTGAGCGAGATACCATCTTCCGACAAGAGGCATATTGGGTAGTCCGCATTTGAAGGAATCTAATTATGCTCCTCATTCTTTCTATAGAATGAGGAGCGCTGAGTCATGCCTTCCCGATGGCCTGCTTGACGAGGCCCGCGACATCGCCGGGGCGGATGGCGACGCGGATGCCCGCCGCTTCGAGCGCGGCCATCTTTTCCGCTGCCGTGCCCGCGCCGCCGGAGATGATCGCGCCCGCGTGGCCCATCCGCTTGCCGGGGGGCGCGGACTGGCCGGCGATGAAGCCGACGACGGGCTTCGTCATGTGCTCCTTGACGTAGCGCGCCGCATCTTCCTCGTCCGTGCCGCCGATCTCGCCGATCATCACGACCGCGTCCGTTTCCGGGTCCGCCTCGAAGAGCGTCAACACGTCCACAAACGAGGTGCCGATCACGGGGTCGCCACCGATGCCGACCGCGCTGCTCTGCCCGAGGCCCGCCTGCGTCAGGGCATTCACCACCTCATAGGTGAGCGTGCCGGAGCGCGAGACGAGGCCGATCCGCCCCTGCGCGTGGATGAAGCCGGGCATGATGCCGACCTTCGCCTCACCGGGGGTGATGAGGCCGGGGCAGTTCGGGCCGATCAGCCGCGAGGCGGAACGCTTGACGACTTCGTACGTCCGCACCATATCATTGACCGCGACGCCCTCGGTGATGCAGATGACGAGCGGCAATCCCGCCGCAACGGCCTCCTCGATTGCGTCCGGCGCGCCGGCGGCGGGGACGTAGATGATGCTTGTGTTCGCGCCCGTCTCCCGCACCGCCTCCGCGACAGTGTTGAAGACCGGCACGCCGTGGACCTCGCGCCCCTTGCCGCCGGGCCGTGTGCCCGCGACGACCTTCGTGCCGTATTCGACCATCTGGCCGGTGTGGAAGGAACCGTGCTGCCCCGTGATGCCCTGGACGAGCACGCGGGTATCCTTGTTGACGAGAATGCTCACGCCGCTTCCCCTTTCGCCGCCGCGACCGCAATCCGCGCCGCTTCCTCCATCGTCTCCGCCGATTGCAGGTTCGCCGGGGCGAGGATGCGCCGCCCTTCCTCCGCGTTCACGCCCGCGAGGCGGACGATGATCGGGAGTTTCGTCGGCACCTGTTCCAGCCCCGCGAGCAGGCCCTTCGCGACCTCGTCACCGCGCGTGATGCCGCCGAAGATGTTGAAGAAGATCGCCTTCACATTCGGGTCAGCGAGAATCAAACTGAGCGCTTTCGCGACCTGCGCCGCGTTCGCGCCACCGCCGACATCGAGGAAGTTTGCGGGTGAGCCGCCCTCGACTTGCAGGGCGTCCATCGTCGCCATCGCCAACCCCGCGCCGTTGACGACGCAGCCGACATCGCCGTCCAGCTTGACGAACGAGATGCCGGACGCCTTCGCCGTCAGTTCGGTCGCGTTCTCCTCCGCCATGTCGCGCAGTTGCTCGTGCGATCCGTGCCGGAACAGGGCGTTGTCGTCGAGGACCATTTTGGAATCGAGCGCGAGCCAGCGACCGTCGTCCGTGCGGATCAGCGGGTTGATCTCGACGAGCGAGGCGTCCTCATTGAGGTAGGCGAGCGCCATTTTCTTGACGATTTCCACGAAGCCACCAACTGCGGCAGGCTCGATGCCGAGTGCGAAGGCCAGGTCCACCGCGCGGTAGTTGAGCAGTCCGCGCACCGGGTCAACGGGCGTCCGGAGGATCGCGTCGGGATTCGTCTGCGCCACTTCCTCGATCTCGACGCCGCCCTCGGCGGAGGCCATCACGATGATCTGCCGGTTCGCACGGTCAAGCGTGATGCCGACGTAGTACTCGGCAGCGATGCTCACACCGGGGACGACGAGGACGGTATTAACGGTATGGCCGCGAATATCCATGCCGAGGATGCGGCCCGCGACCTCCCGTGCCTCGTCCGGTGATTTCGCCAGTTTGATGCCGCCCGCCTTGCCACGCCCGCCCGAATGGACCTGCGCCTTGATCGCGACTGTGCCGCCGAGCGCCTGCGCCACCGCCGCCGCCTCGTCGGGCGTCGTCGCGGCCTGCCCGGCGTTAAGCGGGATGCCGTAGCGACCGAGGATGTCCGCCGCTTGATATTCGTGGATGTTCACGCCTGCTCCCCTCCAAATGGTGCGAGGCACCGCCATTGGTGCCCAGGCATTCTCGCACGCGCGGCGGGCGGGCGTCTATCGGGAGGACGCCCTAACCCCCAACCCCTTCCCCACGGGGGAAGGGGAGTCGGAGAAGCGGGGCTTTCGCGAGAACGTATCGGTCTTCGTGTGGCGGTATCGCCCTTGCATAGGGAGGAGTGGGCCGGGTCACCGGCGGAAAGGTATGAACACGTATGGCGACGACACAACTGCCGCACTTCACGGCGGCGCAATCGGACCTTATTCAGCAGGAGCAGACGTTCCTTCGACGGTTGACGGACGTGATGGAGCGGTTTCCGGGCGCAGCGGAGGATCGGACGACCGTCCGCGATGTCGCCCGTGCGCTGGACGACCTTTTCTCGGTCGTGATTGTCGGGGAATTCAACGCCGGCAAGAGCGCCTTCATCAACGCACTGCTCGGCCAGTCCGTGATGGAAGAAGGCGTCACGCCGACGACGACGCGCATCAACATTCTGCGCGCGGGCGCGGACGTGACGCAGGGGATCAATAGCGACGGCTTCGTCGTCGTCACGCACCCTGCGCCGTTCCTCGGGCAGGTGACGGTCGTGGACACACCGGGCACGAACGCTGTGATCCGCGAGCACGAGGCGGTCACGCAGCAGTTCGTCCCGCGCGCGGACCTGATCCTATTCGTGACGAGCGCGGATCGCCCCTTCTCCGAAAGCGAGCGGCGATTCATGGCGGAGATCCGCGACTGGGGAAAAAAGGTCGTGATCGTCGTCAACAAAGTGGACCTGCTTTCCGAGACGGAACTCCAAACCGTTCTCGCCTTTGTGCGGGAGCAGGTGCAGTCCTTGATCGGCTTCACGCCGGAAATCTTTCCGGTCGCGGCGCGGCTGGCATTGGCGGCGAAGCAATCCCCGCCGGGCGAGGTGCGCGACAGCCTTTGGGCGCGCTCCCGCTTCGCCCCGCTCGAACAGTATGTGGTCGAGACGCTTGATGTGTCGCGCCGCTTGCGGCTGAAATTGCTTTCCCCGCTTGGCGTCGCGGCGCGCGTGATGGGGCGCTACCGGGACGCGGCGGAGGAGCGGCTGGCGCTCCTCGCCGGTGATCGCGAAACGTTGGCACGCATCGAGAGTCAGTTGGCCGTCTATCGCGGTGACATGGAACATGGCTTCACGCATTATTTGACGATGGTGGACAATGTCGTGCTGCAACTTGTCGCGCGCGGAGACAAGTTCTTCGCCGATACGCTGCGGATCGGGCGTATCCCGGACTTGCTCAACAGCGAGCGGACGCGTGGCGCATGGGAGCGCGATGTTGTCCGCGATACGCCGCACCAGATTGACGGCATCGTCCAGGGACTCATTGACTGGATGGTCGAGCACGATCTGCGTACTTGGCAGGCCGTCACCGAACTCGTCCGGCGCCGTCAGTTGGTGCAGCCGAACACAGAGATGATCGGCGAGGTATCCGAGCAGTTCGCCTACGACCGGCAGGCGCTCCTCAACTCCGTCGGCGCGCGGGCGCAGGAGGTTGTGCAGCGGTACAACGCATCGGGCGAGGCGGAACGCCTGTCGCGCGAAGTGCAATCGGCCGTCTTCCAGGCTGGCCTGGTGCAGGTTGGCGCGGTCGGGCTTGGGGCGGCGGTCGTCGCGGCAGCAACGACCGCGCTGGCGGACTTCACCGGAATCCTCGCCGCGACGATGATCGCCGCGCTCGGCCTCGTCATCCTCCCGGCGAAGCGCCGTCGTGCCCAGGAGCAGTTCCATGCGCGCGCCGAAGAACTGCAAACGCGCCTGATGGCGACGCTGCGCGAGCAGTTCGCCCACGAACTCGATCGCTCGCTGGCGCGGATTGGGGAAGCAGTTGCGCCCTATACGCGGTTCGTCCGCGCGGAGGCCGAGCGGATGGAGGAGATTCGGGGCGAACTGCGTGGCATCCAGGGCGAGAGCGACCGTATCCGCTACGCGATTGACGCGCTGGCGCCGGAGATGGGCATAATCCCCGCTGTTCCGGCTCCATCTGCTGTGCCACGTACTGAAACACAACGTAGCAGTCTCGAAATGCCGCCCGGTGTGCCGGTGCCGGACGCTATCCCTGCTTCCGCGCCGCATTGACCACATCGCTCGTGTAGAATACCCACATGGAAACGTTTGCGGAGCGGCGGCGGGCATTTGCGGAGCGACAGCGGCGCTTCATCGGCGTTATCGGCTCGTGCCTGATCGCGGCGTGTACAATTCTTGCCCTTGGGGCGGGATCGCGGCTACGCGGGTTGCCCTTTCCGTTGCCGCCATCGCTCCTGATCGGTGCGCTCGCCGCCGTCCTGATGGTTGTGGACCCGCACCGGCCCGCCGCGAAACTCTGGCTCTTCAGCCTGCTCTGCTTCCTCGTCTTCGTCATCCTCGTCATTCTGTAATCTGAAGGCTGTGAGCGACGTACTGCAGCGGTTGTGACACAGCGTACTGTGGCTCCTACAAATGGTTTCGAACCATTCGTCGCATGCTATACTGGGAGCCA
>JBBSFO010000260.1:0-7183 GCA_038238655.1 Thermomicrobiales bacterium
ATCGCCAATGATCTGTGCGGGTGCACCGCCGGTCGCGTTGCCGGCATTCGTGCCACCTGCGGACGCGACGGCACTGGGATTCTGGACATTGCTGGCGATCGGCCCAACCGTCGCGAGCGCAGGGTTCCCACCGATGCCGCCCGTATTGATCGCGAGGCTGGGCGGCGGGGGCGTGCCATTATGCGCCTGATATTCCTTGACTACCGCCTCCGTGCCGTCCCAGTTACCATATTCGATCATCGAGACTAACGCGCCGATCTGTTCTTCGTTGAGCGGCCCACCATTTTGCAGCGCCCATGCCGGCATATACGTACCTGGGCGACCGTTTATCAGCGTGCGGGTCAGGTATTCGGTGCGTTGCGTCGCTTGCGCTTCGGTCGTTGGCCGGTTCGTGGGGATATCGAGCTTCAAGCCGACGCCGCCTTGACCACGATTGCCGTGACACGTCGCGCAGTTTGCCGCGAAGAGTTGCTGACCACGCGCGATTTGCTCTTCACGAATGCGGTCGTCAGACTTCGCGCGGCTCGAATCATTTGTCAGCAAATACACTAAGACAAGCAACACACCGGCGATCAGCATGAGCACAACCGTGGCTGCCTGTCGTTCAGAGCGACTGAGCATCTTCTACTCCTCGACTTCGTTGTCGTTCACGCTCACGCAAGTTTCGTTGCCTGGCTCGGATCAAATGCTTGACGGGTGGTTACCTTGCTGGTATCCACGATCACCGCGCCATTGTCCACGGTAATCGGGAAGTAGTCGAGTGGGTGCGTGGCTGGGCCGTGAATCAAATCGCCCGTCTTGCCGTCATACAACGAACCATGACAGGGGCACTGGATATTGCCTTCCAACGCGGCGCTCGGCGCGGGCACCGTACAGCCGAGATGTACGCACTTCCAGTACACCGCGATGGCTGAATCATCGGTTGCAGGGAGAAGATAAAAACGACCCTCCGAGTTACGGACGAACTTCTGACCCGCAAGCAGAGTCTTTACGTCCTGCACAGTTCCTGCATTTACCTTTGCGCCGAAGCCCACCACCTTGGTCGGATACAGCATTCGGTATGTTGCCACAGCGCTTGTCGCGGTGAATGCACCGAGCAGGCCAAAGAGCCCATACCGTGTGAACCGCCGACGCGATGTTCGGTGTTCGAGAACCGGGAGACGCTCCCGCGATTGCCCTGCGTGTGACGTTGCTTGCATGACTACATTGTCCTTCCCCTAAGCGCGCCGTTGCGCTTAGCCGACCGGTGGTGGGTTTGGCTTCAGGATGTCCGGGAGATCCCACGGCCAAACGAGATGCTGGCTTTCGCCGCGGAATCCGGTGCCAACGATGGCGAGTACCCAATAGGAGACCGCAAATGCGGTGAAGAGCGCGATGATGAGTTCGCGTGTCGTCGGTTTCCACGCCGCAATCGTCGTCACAACAAGGATACCGGCGAAGACGAGGATCAGGAGCGATGGGACGATCCAGGAACGGATAATCGTCGCCCGGTTGAGATCAACAAGCGGCCACGCCTCGAAATTGACCCGTGTCAGCAATTGTGTCGGTCCCCAATAGGTGTTATCCCAGAAGACCAAGCCGACTTCCACAATCGTCGTGTACAGGGCTGAGAAAATGCAGATTTGCTTGCCTTTCGCCGTCGGGAAGTACCGTCCGACGCCTGTCGGATCGCGGTCGAAGTAGGGAATCGCCGCGACAAGCGTGAGCGCCAGTCCGGGGAGCACGACGCCCGCGAGGGCCACATTCATGTGCAACAGCAGTTCCTGCAAATTGAGGAAATACCACGGCGCTTTGGAGGGATTCGGCGTTTGTGCCGGGTTCGCGAGGCTTTCCAGTGGCGAGCGCACCGCGATCGAAACGACGGTGAGCACGATTAGGAAGACCGCCGCCGCAACCGCCTCGATCACTACGAGATGCGGCCAGACAAGCACTTCATCGCGTTCCGGCGCTTCCGAACGGGCGTACCGATCACCTTTGACGAGGTCGAGCAGTTTCTGTGTTTTTTGCGCGTCCGGTGTGAGAGTAGGCCGCGCTGTTGGCGTTCCAGCAGTCATTGCGAATCCTCTCTCGCCCTAGAGGGGGGCCGAAATATTGCCATCCTTACGGATGCGCCAGAAGTGGACGACCATCAACACCGCCGCGACGAGTGGTAAGCCCACGACATGCAGCGTATAGAAACGGATCAGCGCGCCCTGACCGATCGTCGGCCCACCAATCAGGAGATACTGCACCTTCTGGCCGAGCAGCGGCGTCGCGGCGGCGATGTTTGTGCCGACGGTGACTGCCCAGAGGGACAACTGATCCCACGGCAGCAAGTATCCGGTGAAGGAGAGCAAGAAGGTGATCGTCAGCAAACCGACGCCGATCACCCAGTTGAACTCGCGCGGCGGCTTATACGATCCGGTATAGAAAACGCGCATCATATGCAGGAAGACGGAAATCACCATCGCGTGCGCCGCGTATCGGTGCATGTTCCGCAGCAGGATGCCAAATGACACCGTGGTATCGAGATCGCGCACATTCTGATACGCCTGATCCACCGACGGCACGTAGTAGAACATCAAGAGTGCGCCGGTCACGGTGAGGACGAGAAAAAAGAAAAAGGAAAGGCCACCCAGGCAGAAGGTGTAGGTGACGCGGAGCGCGTGCCGCTTCAACCGTACCGGGTGGAGATGCAGAAAGACGTTGCTGACGACGATCAGCGCGGCGTTCCGCTCAGTATCGGGATATCCATGACGAAAGAATGACTTCCAAAGCTGCGAATTCGTGATGCGACTGCCGATGGATTGCTCTTGTCTCACGCTGTGCTCCTCCAGATAACCGGCTCCGCCTCATCTTCCAGCAACATCGGTGGCGATGATCGAACGAAAGCCTTTGCCGTCGCGAGTGTGACTTCTCTCTGGTGTGCGCAGCCGACGTTGGCTGCAGCGGCACGAAATTGTGAGTCTGTCTGGTCGCTTCCCTCCTCCACCTGACGTGGCGCTGTGGCCGGAACCCTTGAAGGTCGTCGCTCACGTCCCGCTCCTCGTGGGGCGCTATCTCTAGTGTGCCACCGCCCCGAAATGTCGTCAAGTCTTTGCTGTGCTTCGCGTTCGTACAGTCATCGCCCCTCGGTTGAACGAAGCGCAGGGAAGAGAATGACATCCCGGATGGACAACTGGTTCGTGAAGAACATCACCATCCGATCTATGCCGACACCGAGGCCACCAGTTGGCGGCATGCCCTGCATCAGTGCGGTCACGAAGTCCTCGTCCACCGGCATCGCCTCCAAGTCGCCGTGCGCGCGTTGGTGCGCTTGCTCCTCGAAGCGTGCCAGTTGATCGAGTGGGTCATTTAACTCAGTGTACGCATTGCCAAGTTCCATTCCCGCGATGAATGGCTGGAACCGCTCGACGACCGATGGATCGCCCGGCTTCTCCTTCGCCAGTGGCGACAGTTCGACCGGGTAATCGGTGAGAAAGGTCGGCGCAATCAGCGTCGGGCGGACGAAGGTCTTGAGCAGTTCGTCAATGATCCGCGCACGGACCATTTCGTTCGGGATCTCCGCGCCCGCCTCGCGCGCTCGCCGACGCAACTCATCGGTATCCGCGATCGCATCGTAATCAATACCGCATGCGTCTCGTACGGCATCGCGGAGGGGAATGCGCGGCCATGGCGGGGTGAGGTCCACCATATGCTCACCATACGTGACGGTCATCGAACCGAGAACGGTCGTCGCGATGTGCGCGTATAAGCCCTCGACGATCTCCATCATCGCATGGTAATCGGCAAACGCCTGATAGCACTCCATCATCGTAAATTCGGGGTTGTGCTGGCGATCAATACCCTCATTGCGAAAGTCCTTGCAGATTTCGTAGACACGCTCCAACCCGCCGACGATCAATCGCTTCAGGTAGAGTTCGTCGGCGATGCGCAAGTAAAAGTCCTGATCGAGTGCGTTGTGGTGCGTGACGAATGGCCGCGCCGCCGCCCCGCCGTAGAGCGATTGCAGCGTCGGCGTTTCCACTTCGAGGAAACCACGACCATTCATGAACTCCCGCGTCGCTGCAAGGATGCGGGAGCGCTGCATGGCGACATCGCGGGCCTCGTCATTCACCATCAGGTCTATATATCGCTGGCGATAGCGCTTCTCGATATTTTCGAGGCCGTGCCACTTACTCGGCGGAGGCGACAGTGCCTTCGCGATAATCGCGATGTCGGCCACATCAATCGAAATCTCGCCCGTCCGCGTCCGTATCAGTGTGCCAGTTGCCTGCACGAAATCGCTCAAGTCAACAAGGTTCGTGACCAGTTCAAACTGCGCGGGGTCGAGCGTGCGCTGCTGCACGAAGAGCTGAATTGCACCGCCACCATCGCGGATTTTCAAGAATGCCAGCTTGCCAATGTCACGCTTGGACATGACCCGTCCGACCACTGTATGCGTCTCACCTTCACGTTGATCGAACTCCGCGATGGCTTCTGCGTTCGTGATCGTGCGCTCGTTGCGCGGCGGGTAGGGATCGCGCCCTGCATCGCGCAAGACCTTGAGCTTCGCGATGCGCGTCTGCTGGAGATCGTCGAACTCCACGCCTAGGAAACCTGCACGATGGTGTAGGTCATTTCGCCCGCTGGCGCTTGCACCACAACACTGTCGCCACCCCGCTTGCCCATCAGTGCTGAACCAACGAGGGACTCGCTACTGATCTTCCCGGATCGGGAGTTCGCTTCGGCGGAACCGACAACGACCCACGTCAATTCGTCACCGAACTGGTCCCGCACGACGATATGCGAGCCGAGATGGATCGTGCCGTCACCAGTGCCATTCGATTCCGGGATCACTTCCGCATGGCGCAGCATGTTTTCGATTTCTCTCGTGCGCGCGTCAATCTGCGCGAGTTCGTCCTTTGCTTCTTCGAGGGAGCCGCTGTCATCCACGTCGCCATCGGTCTGCGCGTCATGCACGCGCTCGATCACGCCCGGGCGACGTACAGACAATAGTTCGTGAAGCTCGGCTTCGAGCGCTTGTTTGCCGTCGGCGGTCAGATAGACCGTTTCGCTGCTCATCTGCTTGCTCCCCATACCTTCCTGGATGTGTAGAAAGACGCGCTACTGGAAACACCGAGAGAGCCTCGTGAGGCTCTCTGACGCCGCGACCGTGAGAGAGACGATGGATGTCTCTGCTTTGCATCTTCGCTCCACGACGGAAGCGCCGTGGTGGGCGCGACAGGACTCGAACCTGTGACCTTTCGGATGTGAACCGAACGCTCTAACCAGCTGAGCTACGCACCCGTGTGCACAGGAGTCTAGCATAAACCCCGTGCGTCAAACAACCCCCGGTCACCGGCTACGACACGAGCGCGACGCACTCTACTTCGACGCGTGCATGGAGCGGCAATTGCGCCACCTGGACGGTACTGCGCGCCGGCTTGTTCGCGCTGAAGTATTCGGCATAGACCTCATTAAATGCGGGAAAGTCCGTCATATCGGAAAGGAAGCAGGTCGTCTTGATGACGTTTGCAGTCGAGGAACCGGCCGCTTCCAGAACAGCCGCCAGATTGTCCAGTACGCGCTTCGCCTGCACGCGGATATCTCCCTCGACGAGTTTGCCGGTCGCGGGATCGAGCGGTATTTGCCCTGCTGTAAAGACGAAATCGCCGTGCTTGATCGCCTGCGAGTACGGCCCGATCGCCTTCGGCGCATTGTCCGTTTGAACGATTTCCACCTGAGTATCCTTTCTCATATGCACGACCTCACCATAACGGGAGGGTAGCATCCGCGCGAATGGCGGTCAATCGCGGCGCGGGTATCCGGTATACTGCCGGAATGGCTCCAACCGTTAGCGTTATCATCGTCACATTCAATGGTCGCCGACTCCTCGAACCATGCCTGCGAGCGGTGTTTGCGGGATCGCGCATCCCGGACGAAGTAATTGTTGTAGACAATGCGTCGAGCGACGACACACAATCGTGGCTCCCGAAAACATATCCCGGTGTTCGTTTGGATCACTGCGCCGCAAATCTGGGCTTCGCGGCGGCGAATAACCGGGCGTTTCGCGCGAGCACAGGTGATTTTGTGTTCACCTTGAACAACGACACCGAACTGCAATTTGACGCGCTTACACACTTAATGACTGCGTTGCGCGATGCGGCACCGAATGTCGGTGCCGCGATGCCGATAATGGTATTTGACGAATCGCCCACCCGGATTGCGTGCGCGGGCTTGGCAACATTCACGAACGGGGTTGTGCGCGACGCGCGGGTAGGGGAACCGCTCGATGCCAGGCGCGAACCATACCCGATCTTTGGGCCAAGCGCGGGTGCGGCGCTTTATCGGCGCGCGGCAATCGAAGATGTCGGCTTTTTCGATCCCGCGTTTTTTATGTATCTTGAAGATGCGGACCTGGCCTGGCGACTCCGCCTGCGGCGGTGGGAGACACTTGCCGTGCCCAATGCGGTCGTTCGGCACAAGGTTTCCGCGACTGCGGGGTACGGATCGCCCCGGAAGGCGTATTTGCTCGGTCGGAACCGATGGTGGTGCATGCTGAAAAACGTTCCCGATCCCTTGCTACGTCACCACGCTGGTGATCTTGCGCGGTACGACGCTGCCGCGATTGCCTACGCAATTATCGCTGGCGATCGCGCCAGTCTCGTCGGGCGGCGCGATGCGATCAATAACGTACCGACCATCCTGCGTGCGCGTGCGACGATCCAAGCCCGCACCACTGCACATCCGGACGATTTGCGTCCGTGGCTGTTGCCCGCACCGCCACTCGTCGCGACGCTGCGAGAGCGCCAAATTATTCAGTCGTTGATTCGGAGTTCGTAGGGGAGAACCGGTGGAGGCGCCCGGTGGAGTTGCACCACCAATTGCTACCCCGCCTTGCGGGCGAGGCCCTTCTACTCGGGCAGGGCGCCAAGCCGTACCGACGCGGGAGTTTCCCATACCGAACGGCTGTCGTCAAGCAGTTTGACGCCATCACGGTGAATCCAGGTACGAGCGCACATCGCTCCGCTCCATGTAGCCGTTCGGCCTGGTGAGCGGATGGAAACCGAACCGCGCGTAAGGCCATGCGCATCGTGCGTGACGAGACTCCAGCGCCGCAATCCCTGAAGATCGGGATGCGATGAAATCGTCTCCATCAGCCATTTGCCGAGTCCCCGTCCTTGATACGCGTCGAGGATATAGACATCGCCGATGTAGGCAA
>JBBSFO010000261.1:0-7173 GCA_038238655.1 Thermomicrobiales bacterium
AGGCGCGGTAGACGCCCCTGCGGACGACGCGACCCGCGTTGGTGCGGCGGCAGAGGCGACCGATGGCGCGGTCGTCGCCGCAGCGGATGGCGCACTCGCCGCAGTCGTTGACGCGGGGGCCGGGGCCGTCGTCGCAGCGGGCTTCGTCGCCGTCGTGGCTGGGGCGGCGGTGGCAGTTGGGGTGCCGCTCCCACCGCAGGCGGCGAGGATCGCCGTCACCGTCGCGCCACCGGCGAGGGCGAGGAAGCGGCGGCGATTCAGTCGAGCAGCATCGAGCGCGATGTTCCGGTCGGTCATTCGGAGTACTCCCTTCGCGTGGCGATATACCACGGCATCGTCCAGCGGGCGACGAGATCAATGATGAGAAAGAGCGCGAGCGTCAGTAGCATGACGATGAAAACGGCGGCGAAAACCTTGTCCGGCGCGAACGACTTTTGCGCGCGGATCATCGAAACCCCCAGCCCCTTGCTGCCGCCCAGCCACTCGCTGACGACCGCGCCCGTCACGGCGTAGGTCGCGGCGATCTTCACGCCGCTGAAGATACTCGGCAGGGCGGCGGGAATACGGGCGACGCGCAGCAGTTGCCAGCGGCTCGCACCCATCGCGCGGAGCAGGTTGAGCATCTCCGGCTCGGCGGAGCGCAGGCCGTCCACGGTGCTGACGACGATCGGGAAGAAGCAGTACAGCACGATGATGACAATCTTCGGGGCGAGGCCGAAGCCGAGCCGGATAATCAGCAGGGGCGCGATGGCGATGATCGGGATCGTCTGCGAGCCAATTAGTAATGGATAGACGGCGCGGCGTAGGAGTGGCGTTGCATCAACGACAAAGGCGCAGAACAACCCAATGGCGACCGCAGCCGCGAACCCGACGACCGTTTCCTGCACGGTACGCCACGTATTGTCTGCATACAGGTTGCCTTGCTCGCGGAACGCGCCGAGGACGCGCGACGGCGCGGGCAGTTCGTGCGGGTCCACGTGAAAAAGGCGCACCCACGCCTCCCAGACAAACACAAGCCCGACAAGCACCGCCAGCGGCAATCCGTGCCGCCGGATTGCCCCTCCCCTCCGCCCCCTCCCCGGAGCGGAGAGGGGGAGAAATGCAGAGACGCGGAGACGCCGCGTCGCTCCCCCTTCCCTCGTAGGGAAGGGGGTCGGGGGGTTCGGCAAGACGTTCATTGCTGCTGCTCATCGGCGCGGAAACCGGCGCGATATTTGCCGATCTTCTCATCGAACGATACGCCTCCGCGCTTCCAGTCCACCTTGATAACGGTGATGACGCGTTCCGCACCCGCCGCCATGCATGCTTCCTGCGCCTCCTTGACGATCCGCATCAGGTGGTCGTATTCCCCCTCCATCGTCGTTTCCATCGCGCCGACTTCGTAGGGAACGCCGCTCGCCTGCACGACGCCGATGGCGCGGTCCACTACATCGTAGATGTCCAACCCGTCGGCGCGGGGCAGGACCTGAAAGCTGACGAGCACGGTGTCCATGATGACCTACCCCCTACCCCTTCCCGTTTCGGGAAGATACGAAAAGCCGCCGTGCGACCAATGGGAGGTCGGCAAACGGCGGCTTTGAGGCCTTTTGCGCGCTTTCCTCCGCTGGTATTACCCAGGTCAGGTTCCGAGGGTTCGAAGCATTGGCGGGCTTCGCTCTCAGCCGGACTCATCCGGCACCCCTAGCGGCTCATTTCATTATCGGTATGGTATGCCCTGTGCCTCCCGCTGTCAAATGCCATCGGGCTGGCGGTAGTCGTCAATCCGCTTGGTGACTACGCGATCAGTCTGCGGTCAGGGTAAATCCCTCATAGTCCTTTGCCGCGACCTCGTCGCATTTTTGCCGGTACACGCCGACGCCGCCGACGTAAGGCATGAAGACACGGGGCTTGCCGGGAATATTCGCGCCGACATACCAAGAGTTGGCTAAGGGATAGAGCGTCGTGTCGCCGACGGCGTTGACGTGCGCGACCCACGCATCTTCGGCCTCGACGGTCGCCTCGATGCCGTCGAGATCGCGCGCCCGCAGGTAAGCGAGGCAATCCGCGATCCAGTCCACGTGCTGCTCGATGGAGACGATCATGTTGCTGAGCACGCCGGGGCTGCCAGGGCCGGTGATGATAAAGAGATTGGGGAAGCCGGCGACCGTGAGGCCGAGGTACGTGCGCGGACCATCGGCCCACTTCTCCCGCAGTATGCTGCCCCCCCTGCCGCGAACGTCAATGTTGAGCAGCGGCCCCGTCATCGCATCGAAGCCTGTGGCGAAGACGATGCTGTCGAGATCGTATGCCGCGTCGCCCGTCCGCAAACCCGTCGGGATGATCGTCTCGATCGGCGACTCGCGGAGATTCACCAGCGTGACGTTGTCGCGGTTGTACGTCTCGTAGTAGTCGGTATCGAGCGGGAGGCGCTTCGTACCGATGGGATGGTCGTGTGGCGTGAGCGCCACCGCGACAGCGGGGTCGCGGACGATGGCGCGGATCTTGGCGCGGACGAACTCCGCTGCGGTATCGTTCGCCGCTTTATTGACCCCGATATCGGCGAACGCCGCATTAAAGCCGAAGCCGCCGCGCTGCCAGCGCTCCTCATACGCGCTTTCGCGCTCGTCGGGCGTTGCCTCCAAAGCGGGCATGTCACCGACCGGCACGACGAAGCCGACGCGCGACTCGCGGTTCTTGCGCCGGCGCTCGGCGTAGTCCGCCTTCAATTGCCGCTCGTGTTCCGAGTCCAGCGGGGCGTTCCGCGCGGGGATCGTGAAATTTGGCGTCCGCTGGAAGACGGTGAGGTGCCCCGCTTGCCGCGCAATGACCGGGATAGCCTGGATTGCTGAGGCGCCCGTGCCGATGATGCCGACCCGCTGGCCGGTGAAGTCCACGCCCTCGTGCGGCCAGTTGCCGGTGTGATACCACGCCCCCCTGAATGTTTCGAGGCCGGGAAATCGCGGGACCTGCCTGATCGAGAGGTTGCCGAGCGCCATGACGCAGAAACGCGCCGACACATGGTCGCCGTTGTCCGTTCGGATCGTCCAGCGATGCGTCGCCTCGTCAAAGAGGGCAGTCGTAACGCGCGTGTCGAACTGGATGTCTCGGCGCAGATCGAAGCGATCGGCGACGTGATTGACGTAGCGCAGAATCTCCGGCTGCGTTGCGTACCGCTCGCTCCACCGCCATTCCTGCTGCAGTTCGTCCGAGAAGGAGTACGAGTAATCAATACTCTCGACATCGCAGCGTGCGCCGGGATAGCGGTTCCAATACCACGTCCCACCGACACCGCTGCCCGCCTCGTAGACCCGCGCCGACATCCCAAGCCCGCGCAGTCGGTGGAGCATGTACAGTCCCGCCAACCCCGCACCGACGATCACCGCATCGAATTCACGAGCCTCCGTCGGCTGCTCCTGTACGTCGGACATCGTTTCTTTCTCCCGCGACTCCTGGCTGTCAGCGCCCGATCAGGCACAACGCGCCACCGAATGGTACCTGGTTTCCCGATATTGGCTTCGAAACGACACGTATTTTGCGCTGAGGTGCTTCATTATGCACGTTTGGACGGAACGGCTTGGCCCTTGAAAAGATGGTCAGCCATTTCAAGGACCATTCTATCACCTGCCCTCATGTCGGATTATGGAGCGAGCTCTCGCTCCAACCTTGGCACCATATCCTGGCACTGAGCACACAGACCGTACAGCACCAGGTGGTCCATTTCGACGGCGAATCCATACCGTTCCCGCGCCATCGCGGCCATGCCCGCGATGGCCTCTTGCCCGATCTCCCGTTCCTTTCCGCAGTTGTGACAGATCAGATGGTGATGCTTCCGAGGCTTGGGGATTTCATACACCGTCTCGCCACTCGCGTTCTCGGCGGAGACAACAAGCCTCAGTTCGACAAATAACTTCATCGTACGGTAGAGGGATGAGCGATCAATCGTCGTATCCATCGCATGGAGACGACCATAGATTTGCTTGAGCGTCGTGTGCCCGCCGCCCTCGCAGACCGCATCGAGGATCATCACGCGTTGCAGTGTTACCCGATGTCCGGCTGCCCGGATGATCCCTTCATAGTCCATGTTCTCGTGCGACATCGCCGGGTCCCCTTCTCGCCACTTTTTGCAACAAGCCAATCACGGCTTGAAAATTGCTATGATGACAGTATAGACCGATCACGTATCGGAGGGACAAGAAAATGCAAAAACAGGATATCCATCACGGCCATGCGCATCCACGTGACCCACTCGGCTGGCTGGGAGCGATCTTCCACTTCCACGGGCACAGCCATGAGGAAGAGGAGCGGATCGCGGACCCGGCGCTGTCCACCGCCGAGGGCATCCGTACCGTCTGGCTCGCACTCGCCGTACTGGGTGCAACAGCACTCATCCAGGTCATCATCGTGGTGATGAGCGGCAGCGTGGCCCTGCTTGCCGATATGGTGCATAACGTCGGTGACACCCTCAACTCGATTCCCCTGCTTATCGCCTTCTCTTTCGCGCGACGGGCGGCCACGCGCCGGTACACCTACGGCTATGGCAAGGCGGAGGACCTCGCGGGCGTGGGCATCGTCCTGTCCATCGCGATTAGCGCCGCCATCGCCCTGTGGGCGTCGTTCGACAAGCTCATCCATCCGCAGCCGATGACGCACATCCCGTGGGTGATCGCTGCCGCCTTCATCGGCTTCGTAGGCAACGAGGCGGTGGCGCTCCTTCAGATTCGCAAGGGTCGCCAGATGGGCTCGGAGGCGATGGTCGCCGATGGCCTGCACGCTCGCATCGACGGGGTCACCTCGCTCGCGGTGATTGCGGCGGCGGTAGGCACGCTCCTGGGATTCCCGATCGTGGACCCGATCATTGGGCTCCTTATTGGTGTCTCCATCGTCTTTATCACCAGGGACGCAGCGCTACGTATCTGGCAGCGGCTGATGGATGCCGTTGATCCCACGATCACGGATCGCATCGAGCAATATGCGGGGGACGTTCCTGGTGTGCGCGACGTGCGCAATGTTCGTGTCCGATGGTTCGGCCACCAACTCCAAGCGGACGTCACGCTCGTCCTCGACGAGGAGCAATTATTCGTAGACAGCGCCGACGTGACCATGGCCGTGCGGCAGGCACTCCTCACCCATGTCCGGCATCTCACGTTACTCACCATCGAGGCGGTGCCACCCGTGGAGAATGAACGGACGAGGCGGCGGGCGGCGGATATCCTCCCGCCCCGCTACCAGAATCTCGGTGTCACGGTCAGTGCCGCGCCGATGGGAGCAGCAGCACTCGAATACGACAAGGAAGGCAATGTTGCGTGGGACGAGATATGGACGGGATATTGCGAACTGGCGCTCGCCGGGGGCGCACCGCATCGCGGGACACTGCTTGAGCCGGTCAGCCCTGACGCGGTTGCCCGCGAGCCCGAACGGTACGAACAGGTCTTGCGAGAGTTGGAGCGGGGTATCCGGCTCGTGACCGGCCTACCAACGAAGCGGAGCGAGACGCCGGGCTGGATCGGGTTTGTCTGCGAGAGCGAGGAAATGGCGCTTTGGCTGTTGCGCGCGATTGTCGTCGAGAACGTCACGGTACGACGGGAGGAAAATGTGCTCTGGTTCCCTGCTGGACCGGATTTCCGCTTGGAGCGCGAGATCAAGAACGTCGTTACGGTGATTGCCAAGACGAATCACTATTGGCAGGAGCACGCGAAGGCGCTCGCGCGCTGAACCAACCGTTGGGCGATGCTCTACCAGGCCGTGTAACGTCACCATGCAAAGCCGGACGACGCGGCACATCTTATCTATCTGTCATGCGAGACGAACGTGACCGATTGAACTGCGAGCGTCACATCGGCGGGCACTGCCGCGCGCCAATGCCATTCGCCGGGCGTGGCGTACAGGAGGTGCCCACCGGAGCAGATGGCCCAGACGGTGCCGTCGGGTGCGGCGACGAAAAGTTCCACCATGTCCGGCATCGGCGTGTCGAGGCCCGCGTCGGCCAGTTCCCAAGTGTCGCCACCGTCCGACGAGACGACGATCCGGCCACCGCGCCCAACCTGCGGAGCCGGTGCAGCCAGGACGAGATCGGGCCGCGATGGCGGGATGAGCACGGCACGCGTGTAGTCGGTCTCCAGCTTTTCCCAAGTTACGCCGCCGTCCCGCGAGCGAGCGACGCCGCCGAAGCGCCGCACGCCGTCGTCGCGCCGGTGGTGCGGGAGCGCCGCGTAGCCGAGCGCGGCATACAGGAGATCGGGCACGTGCGGATGGCCGGTGATGAAATGAATGTCATCGTCCTCGATCACCGGCGCGCACGCCCACGTTGCGCCGCCACCGGCGCTCCGCAGGAGGCCACCAACCTCGACCGACGCGAAAAGGCGGCCGGTGCTGCCGGGTGGGGCATAGACATTACGTACCGCACCGGCGCGTGGTGAATACGGGAGGAACCACTGCTCGTACCCCGGAATCTGCAGAATCCCCGCCAATTCCTGCCACGTCCGGCCATCGTCCTCACTGCGGAAAAGGCGACCCGGCTCGGTACCCGCCAGCATCGCACCGGGATTGAGCGGATCGGGAACGATGCACCGAAACGCCGAGGCGGTCAGGCCCACGTTCACAGATGACCAGGTGCTGCCGCCATCCTCACTGCGATACATCCCGTTGCCGTAGCTGCCAGCAAGGATCGTCAGAGCGTCGTGATCACGCCAGGCATGGATCGCCCAGATGCGCTCGGAGGCCAGTCCGAGCGACTCAACCGCGCCCTTCTGCAGACGATACACGCCGCTCATGGTGCCAATATAGGTGTCGAACATCGGACGCTCCTTTCCTCGAAGAGATGCACGATAGCTTGCAGACCGACACTTCAGCAGGCAAGGAGGAGCAGTGGCAAAAATGATACAGGCCGACGACGCGTGCCGCAAATCGCGGCACGTGTCCTGTTACACGTGTCCTGTTAATTGCGACGCTCGACGCATCACACGGCGCTTGACTTGAGCCTGCCAATGTGTTACTTTACCTACAAGTTAATTAACCGAGAGGTTCATTATCATATGTCGCCTGATCGCCTCAACGCCACCTTCGCGGCCCTCGCCGATCCCACGCGGCGCGCGATCCTGGCGCGCCTCGCCGAGGGTGAGGCATCCGTCACCGAACTGGCCGCGCCCTTCGCGATGAGCCTGCCCGCAGTCTCCAAGCATCTCAAGGTGCTGGAGC
>JBBSFO010000262.1:0-7104 GCA_038238655.1 Thermomicrobiales bacterium
ATATACGGTGAAATCGTTGTCCGCCGTCAGGAGCGCAACCGCGTCGTCCGAGTCCTCAACGGTATAGACGGCATGGATCCACTGCGGCTTTTCGGCCTCTTCCAGGGTCTTCTCGATTGCCGCACCCCGCCGGATCAGAGACGGGAATGCCTCGCGCCGTGCGGCGAGATCGGGTTTCTCGCCCAATGCCTCGCGCACCGTCTCTGTCAACTGCTCCGCTCCTACCGGGGGGAGCGCGACGCCCGCCGCCGAAACGCGCGCCATGCCGTCGAGCGTGTAGATGAAGGTCCAGATCGCCCAGCCCGGTCCGAACGCATCCTTGAATTCCAGTTCCGGCGACAAGAAGACATTGTGGGTCTCCCCGGTCAGCACATCCCGCGCGACGAGACGTTCACCGGCGGTGTATTCGGTCACTTCCAGCAAGGCGGGGACGCTCTCGGCATACGCCGCAGCGGCGCGACGACCGGCCGGGCCGATGCGGTCGGCGCGATCTTGCGCGAAGAGCATCGCCGGGGTGCGGTCGTGATACCGTTCCATCGTGTAGGCGCGCAAAAACCAGTCCACAAAGCGCGAAACGGTCAGCTGGTCTTTCGATGTGAAGAGCGCCTGCATCGAACCGGGCCAGGAGTCGCCCTCGGTGAATCGCTCCCATGCACCGGGAAGAACATCGTTGAACCGGGGCGCGAGCAGGAAGACCGCCATGTCCTCACTCACCGTCTTCTCGATCTCCCACGGAACGGTGGCCGCTTCCTGCGGGTGAAGGATCGGGCAGGGGCAGAACTTCACCTTGCGCCCGCTCCCGTTCGGACATGGCATGTTCCGTCCGGCGCGACGGCACGCGGTCGCCATCTCCGGGGTAAATTCCAACGTCGTTACATCCACCGTTTCCGTCGCCAAGCCGTTCCTCCTGCCCATCAGCCCGCCGCCATCTCGCGCGGCCTGTAAGGATAGGATGGGCGGCGGGGGCTGTCAAATACGGGTGATGTAAGAAGGTTAGGTCGTTCCCCACCCTTCTTACATCAAGCCCTTATACGCCCCACCGTCAATCTGGGTGCTCGTGCCCGTGAGCCACTGGGCGCGCTCGGAGGCGAGATACACGACGAGGCTGCCGAGGTCGTCCGGCTGGCCAATGCGGCCCATCGGCACCGACTTGCCGCCGCGCTCCAGCACGTCATCTATGCTGATCCCTTCGCGCTCCGCCTGCGTGCGGCTCGTCTGGCGCACGCGGTCGGTGAGGATCGTGCCCGGCAGGACGTTGTTGAACGTGATGCCATCCTTACCGAACTGCTGCGAGAGCGTCTTCGTCAGGCCGATCACGCCAGCGCGGATGCTGTTGGAGATGATGAGGTTCTCGATTGGCTGCTTGACGGAAAGCGAGACGATGTTGATGACACGCCCGCCGCCCCGCTGCTGCATGATCGGCACGGCGAGGCGAATCAGGCGCACCGCGCTCATGAAATTCTGCTGGAATCCGGCCTCCCACTGCGCATCAGAGAAGTCCATAAAGAAGCCCGGCGGCGGCCCACCGGCATTGTTAACGAGGATGTCCAGCCCGCCGAACTCGCGCTGCGCCGTCTCGATCAGGCGATTGCAGTCCGCCTCCTGCGAAAGGTCGGTCGAGATCGCGACGACCTTCACGCCCGTCTTTTGCCGAATTTCCTCGACTGTCTGATTCAGGGTCTCCTCGCCCCGCGCGCAGATCAGGAGATTTGCACCCTCCGCCGCCAGCCCCATCGCCGACGACTTGCCCAATCCTTTGCTCGCCGCGCAAACAACCGCGACCTTGTCCTTGAGTCCCATGTCCATGTGTCGCTCCCTTCTCTGAGTAACGAGTAACGAGATTATTGGTTCGTCTCGTTACTCGTTACTCGCTACTTCTCCGCGAAGCCGTACTGTCGCACTTTGTCTATGCGGTGCTGCGCGACGATGCGCCGGAGTGTGCCGGTTTTCGAGCGCATGACGAGCGATTCGGTCGTCGCGTAGCCGTTGCTGTAATGGACACCGCGCACGAGTTCTCCGTCGGTGATCCCCGTGCAAGCGAAGAAGGTGTTGTCGCCCTTTGCAAGATCGTTGATATCGAGAACGGAATCGAGATCCAGCCCCTTCGCTTTCGCCTTTTCGGCGTCGTCGGTATCGGGTCGGGGCCACGGTTTCGCCTGCAACGCCCCGCCGAGGCACTTCAACGCGCACGCCGTAATCACGCACTCCGGCGCGCCGCCCGTGCCGAGATACAAATCCACACCCGTACCGGGGAGGCACGTCATGATGCACCCCGCGACATCGCCGTCCGAGATGAATTTGATCCGCGCGCCCGCCGCGCGCAGTTCCTTCACCAGATCGGCATGGCGCGGGCGGTCGAGGACACAGACGGTCAGTTCGGAGACGTTCATCCCCTTCGCCTTCGCGACGTTCTGGAGATTCGTCAAGACGGGCGCGCCGATGTCCACGACGCCCGCCGCGTCAGGGCCGGTGGCAATTTTGTCCATGTAGAACAGCCCATGCGAGTCATACAGCGTCCCTGCCTCGGACATGCCGATGACGGCGACGGCGTTGGGCATCCCCTTGCTGGTCAGTGTCGTGCCGTCAATCGGGTCCACCGCGATCTCGACTTTCGGCGTGCCGGGCGCTTGCGTGCCGACGCGTTCGCCGATGAAGAGCATCGGCGCTTCGTCCTTCTCACCCTCACCGATCACGACGACGCCGTCCACCGCGACAGAATCTATTGCTGCCCGCATCGCGTCCACCGCCGCGCCATCGGCGGCGATCTTGTCGCCCTTGCCAACCCAGCGCGACGCGGCGAGCGCCGCCGCCTCCGTCACACGAACCAGTTCCATCGCGAGGTTCCGGTCCACATTCATGTGTTGCTGCGCCATCCGCCCCTTCTTTCCGCATATCGAGACACTGCGCCTTGCGAGACGACTGAGGGCGAAAGTGTAGCATGAAGCCAGAGGGAGTAGCGTAGAGGACGCAGAGAGCGCAGAGAGCGCAGAGGGAGAAGAAGGGTGATTCCTTCTTTATTTTCCTCTGTATTCTCTGTGTTCTCTGTGCTACGGTTCGTTCCCGCTTTGGGATTACTTCTTGCGGGTGACTTGTGCGCCGATTTTCGCCATCATCGTGCTGGACTCACGGCGGGCTTCGCGGAGCGCCGCGACGGTCGGATTCTCCGCGCGCACGGCATGCAGGACGACTTCCTCGGCGGCGATGAAGGCATCGCCGATGTCCGCCATCTCCGCCGCGATATCGTGCGGGATCGTCGAGACGCCATTGCGGTCGGCATGGAGCAGGTCATCGGGATAGATCATGATTCCGCCAACATGCACGGGCACATGCACCTGCGGCGTATGATTGTAGCCGTGTGCACTGATCGTGCCATTCGTCCAGACCGGGAAGTTGATCGCCTCCACCTGATCGAGGTCGCGCCCCGTGCCGCTCGTAATCAGCCCGACCGCGCCGAACCCCTTGTAGACCGAGCACATCACCTCGCCGAAGGTCGCGGCGGCGCACGGGCTATCTATGTCCTGAAAAACGACGATTGGCGGGCCGGAGAGATCCGCGAACCGCTCCACCTGCACATCGAGGCCGGAATAGGAATCGCCGGAGCGCGGCGGCTTGGCGGAGCGGAACGTCGCCGTCGCCGCGTAGCCGACAATCGGCCCCATCTGCGCGAACGCCGCCACGATCCGCCCGTCCATATAGCCCGTGTCGCGTGGCCGGACCTCGAACAGTTCCACCAGATTACAGATCGTCGGCGTGTCGAACGTCCGCAACTTGTCCAGTACCGCTTGTGACAATGCAGCCATGCCATCCCTCCCCGATAGAGAAACCAATAGAACCGCAGAGACGCAGAGGAAGAAAATTTGAGATGGAGCGGTACCCCCATCACGCACCGCTCTGACCCGCCATTTCTCTCATCCTTTATATCTCTTTGTGCCCTCTGTGTCCTCTGTGTTCTCTGCGTCTCTGCGGTTATCCCTGGTTTGGTCCCGGCGTCGCGAGCCAGTTGGCGGCGCGGACGGGGAGGTCCGCCGCGCGGCCCTTCTCAACGGTGCAGCCGGGGAGCGAGTTGAGGAACGTGCGGCCATAGCGCTTGGTTAGGACGCGCGAGTCGAGGACGGCACAAACGCCTCGGTCGGTGCTCGAACGGATCAGTCGCCCGAAGCCCTGCCGAAATTGCAAGACCGCCTGCGGCACGGCGAATTCCGCGAACGGCTCCGCGAACCCCTCGGAGCGTGCCTGGAAGACGGGATCGCTCGGCACCTTGAAGGGCAACTTCGTGATGACGAGCACCGAGAGCGCATCGCCAACAACATCCACGCCTTCCCAGAACGACGATGTACCGAACAGCACCATCTCCTGGCGCTGCTTGAACCGCTCGATCAACTGGCGCGGCCCGCCATCCAATCGCTGGCCGAGCACGACGATCCCCGCCGCTTCCAGAACCGGCTTGACGGCGCGATAGGTTGCCTGAAGCGCGCTGTACGAGGTGAACAGGACGAGCGCGCGCCCACGCGTCGCCTCGCACAGGCCGATGATCGCGTCCTGCAAACCCTTCTGGTAGCCGGGGCGATTCGGCTCCGGCATGTCCTCGACGGTGTACAAGAGGGCGGAACGAGGGTAGTCGAAGGGCGAATCCACCGCCACCTCGGTCACCATATCGTGTTCGATGCCGAGGCGGGAGCCGAGGTAGTCGAACTTGCCCTCGGTCGTCATCGTCGCGCTCGTCATCACGACGGTGCGGCGTGGCCCAAAAAGGTCGGCCTGCAATGTCGCGCCAACATGGAGCGGCGCAGCCTTGACACTGACCGCACGAGAGGTTTCCGCCGACGGCATCCCGGGCATCAGCGCGGGCGTGCCGTCTGATTGCGGTTGCTGGCCACCGCGTGGCGCGTCAACTTCGGTCCAGTAGACCATATCGGGGTCCGGCTCGGCGAGAGCGGCGGCCGCGCCGACCCGGAGATCGGTGCAGATACGCAGGGCACGGGTGAGCAGGAGCAGCGTGTCGTCCTGCTCCTGCATCGTATCGTCGGGAAGGCGATAGACCTGCTCGAAAATTGTCATCAGCGTCTGCTGAATCGTGCCGAGCGGAAAGGAAAGGTTCTCCCAGGCGATCTCCACTTCGGTCCATCCCGCGTCGTTGCGGACATTCTGGGTAATGCGCAGGCGCGTGTCCGTCTCGTTCTGCGGGCGATGGGCGAGGAAGAAGGCGAGGCGGTCGAAGAGCGCGAGCGTCAATGTCCGCGTCTCATCAATGCGCGGCAACAGTTCGCCGCACAGGCGTGCAACATCCTCCTGGACATCTTTCGGCGTTTTGCCGGTGCGGACGCGAATCGCCAGGTCGGTGAGCAGACCACGCGCCCCCTCGGCATGCGGCTCCGCGAGCAGATTCAGGAAGTTGAGTACGGTCGCGCGCTCGAAGGCGTAGCCGAGCTGGTTCGTCGCCTCGTCTTCGAGATGGTGCGCCTCGTCCACGATCAGATGCTCGTATGGCGGTAACACGCCGCTATTCGTCGTCATGTCGGAAAGCAGCAAAGCGTGATTGACGATCACGACATGCGCATTCTCCGCCGCCCGCCGCGCCCGCTGGACGAAGCATTGCCCGCGCTTCTGAAAGACGCACGACGACGGGCAACTATCCTGCCCGGCATTGACGCGGTTCCACGCCTGGATGATGCCGAGCCGCCGCTCGTCGTCCGTGAAGCGAATTTCGCCGACATCGCCGGAATCCGTCGTTTGCAGCCAAAGCAGGAGCCGGAGCATTAGCCGCGCCTCGGCGGGAGCGAGAGCGGGATTCCCGCGCAGTTTGAACCAGCGATACAGGCAAAGGTAATTCGACCGCCCCTTGACGACCGTCGCGCGGAAGTCCGCAGGCAATCCCGCGCCGTTCGCGGCGGGCAGGCCGCCGATCGCCGCGAGCACGTCCTGCAAGTCCGGGATGTCCTTCTTCGCCAGTTGGTCTTGCAACGCAATTGTCGCGGTGCTGACGACGACGGTTTCGCCATGCTCGACTGCGTGCGCGACTGCCGGGACGAGGTACGCGACCGACTTGCCGGTACCGGTGCCCGCCTCGACGAGCAGCGTTTCTTCCTTGTTGAAGGCGTCCGCGACGGCGGCGAGCATGTCCATCTGCTGCGGACGGTGCTCGTAGAGCGGGAACGCTTCGGCGAAGGGGCCGTCGGGGCGGAATGTGTCGAGGATCGCGGCGGTATCGAGCGGGCGCTTGCTTCCGGTGTCGCGGAGCGGTTCGGGGCGCGGGCGCGGCATCAGATACATCAGGTCAACGCCGCCCTCCTTTTCTGCCTGTCCACCGCCCGCCTGGGCGCGCAACTGTTGGAGGATGCTCGCCCCCGCGCCGCCAAACGTCTCTTGCTGCTTGTCTCGCTGCGCCTGCCGGAAAAGCCGCGTGAAGGGCGACTGCCCGAGGTCCGCGAGGCGTGACAATTCACTCAACGTCTCCGGGTCGCACTCCGCGATGCGGTCGAGCAGGGCACGGAAAACGGCGGCGGTCAACTCGCAGTCGCCGAGGGCGCGATGCTCCTGCGGTGTGCCCACTTGCAATCGCTCGGCGATGCGCGTGAGGCTGTAGACCGGCAAATCGGGCAGCAGCAGCGTCGCCAGTTCGTAGGTGTCGTACGTCGGATTGTCGAGCAGTAATCCCTGCGCGGCGAGTAATTTCAGGTCAATCTCGACCGATTGCCCGACAATCGGATAGCGCTGGACGAAGTGCCGTAGTTGGGGGGCGACGCTCGCGAAGGGCGGCGCGGCCTGGAGCATCGCGTTCGTGATGCCGGTCAGTTGCGCTGTGCTGAGCGGCACGGGCCGCATGGGCCGGACAAACGACGACCACCGTTCGAGGATGCGCTCGCTCGTGAACGTGACGGCCGCGACCTCGATGATCTCGTTGTTGCGCTCGTTCGCGGTTGCTTCGACATCCACCGCAACATAGATTGGCGTCGTCGGTGCGGCGGGGGAGAGGGCAGGGCGGTTCGGGATACCACCGGGGCGCGGTCGGCTCGGTGGCGGTAGAGGTGACACAGATCGTTCTCCCGGCGGTTTCCGCGACGGGCGCGGCGTGGTTTGCGGTTTGATGTTCGGCGGAAAGCATCC
>JBBSFO010000263.1:0-7088 GCA_038238655.1 Thermomicrobiales bacterium
GGCATTGGCCGGGCCGCGATCCTGGAAGACATGATAATCGAGGCGAGGGAAGGGGTTGTCCAGTTGCTCGATGCGCGTGCGGAGATGCTTCCCCGCGCTTGTATCCGTGGTGTTGGCATCGAGGAGCGCAGTTAGCCGGTCGAACCGTTTGACATGGGCCTTGAACCGCTTCGTTGCGTATTCGTCCGCCTGCCCGGTCGTGACGAGAAAAGGCCAGTCGGAGGATTCGAGCAGGAGCAATTCGCGCCCCGCCTGCGCCAGCGTCGCGCGCAGAGCGCCGCGCGCCTGTGGGTACCGCGCGACGAGCGCTTCCATCTGCCGCTCCCGCTCGTGGATGAGCGGCCACATCCACGCCGTCGCTGCGTTATTCCACGTGTAATCGGTGCGATACCGGCCCCATGATGAGGGCGGTAAATCAATCGCCTCGGTCGCGGGATATTCCTCGACATACGCGCCTGCCGTTGCGGTCGTGATCGTCGGATGGTCGTCGTCCGCGATCAGTTCGAGGACACGCGCGAGCCATTGAGCGCCCTCGAACCACCAGTGACCGAACAGTTCCGCGTCGTAGGCGGCGCAAATCAGGCCCGGTGTGCCGGATGTGGCATGCCACTTCGCCGCCTCATCCTCGACAACCGTGACGAAATGGTGTGCGTGGGACTCGATCTTCGCCGCCGCCGCCTCGGGATCGTACAGGTCCTTCTCGCCCAAATCAACGTCATCACCGGTAATCCGCCAGTACCAAAGGCCGCTCTCGGCGTCTTTGCGGTGGAATTCGCGGTAATCGGCGTCTCCCGGATACCCTTCCCAGCGCGACCAGACTTGCTCCGCGACGCGTTGATTGCGCGCCGCGACCTGCACCGGGGATGCTGCGATTCGGTAGGGGCGAAACGTCGTAGCAGGGCCGCGCGCACTATCCACGAGTGGCGCTTCCTCGACATTCTGCGCCTCGGTGAAGAAGAGGTTGAGTCCTTGCGCTTCCAGAAAGGTTTCGATACCAGGTAGCCCATCTTGTGCGGGGCGGTAGGCGCACTCGGGGAGCCAGATCGAACGTGGTCGCGTACCGACGTGCCGTTGGTACGCGTCTATGCCGACCTGCAACTGCGCGGCGATGGACGACGCGCGACCGAGCAACGGCAAATAGCCGTGCGTTGCCGCCGAAACCATCAATTCGACGTGCCCCGAACGTTGCAGCGCGGCGAATCCACCGACGATGTTCCGGTTGAAACGCGTCTGGAACGCCTGCAATGCTTGGTCGAAGTGATCCGAATACAGCAACGCGACCCGTGCCTCGCGGGCGAAGCCCTCGTGGGCGAACCGGATGCGGTCGGCCTCCGCGCGGCGCAGACGGTCTTGCAAATAGGTTTCGAGATTGGCGATCACCGCCGCGTCGGAGAGTTGCTCCATCAGGATCGGCGTCAACCCGATTGTCAAACGGAAGGGGACGCCGCGCTCCGCCATGTCCGTGAGCGCGATCAGGAGAGGAAGATAGGTCGTTGACGCCGCCTCGTGAATCCATTCCTCGCCATGCGGCCACTGCCCCTGCCGCCGCGCATACGGCAGGTGGCCGTGTAGCACAAACACGAGTGCGGCGTGGGAGTGCTGAGTGCTGAGTACTGAGTACTGAGATGACGCCCCGCGTTTCGTGCTCTGTTGCTCGTTTTGCATGATATTCCTCTAGAGAGTACTGGCCGATACGCACCACTCAGTACTCAGTACTCGATACTCGTCACGTGGTCACGCCCACGATGGCACGCGAGAATCAACGGTCTCGCCGCTCGGGATTAACTGGCCGGGGAACTCGTGTTCCTGCACCTCGGGGGCGATGATGACATTACGGCCAATCGTCACATTCGCGGGAACGCGCGCGTTTTTGCCGACGAGCGTAATCCCGGTGTTGACACGGCGCGGGTCGAGCATGTTCGGGGTGTCGTCGCCGAATCCGAGGCGGCTGCCGGGGCCGATGTACGCCTGCTTGTCAATGATGCACCGCTCGATCACCGCACCCTCCGCGATGATCGTGTCACCCATGATGATGCTGTCTCGCACGACCGCGCCCTCGCGGACGATCACGCCCGGTGAGAGCACGGAATGCTCGACCCGTCCCCGGATGATAATGCAGCCATTCGAGACGAGCGACCGCGAAACGTGCGATCCTTCCATGATCTTCGCGGGCGGCCGTTCCTCCGAGCGTGTGTGAATAACCCAGTCGGGATCGTAAAGGTTCAACTGCGGCATATCATCGAGGAGGGCGAGGTTTGTTTCCCAATACGACTGCAAGGTGCCGACATCCTGCCAATAGCCATCGAATGCGTAGGCATACACATCGCCCTGCTCGATCAAGGACGGGATAATGTCCTTGCCGAAATCGAGCATCGTCCGTTCGAGGCTCGATTCGCCGATTTCCAGCGTCTCGACGAGCAGATTCCGGTCGAAGACGTAAATGCCCATCGAAGCAAGCGTACTGCGCGGATTTTCCGGCTTCTCCTGGAAGGCGATCACCCGGTCGTCGTCATCCGTGACGAGCAGGCCGAACCGGCTCGCATCTTCCAGTGCGACGGGTTGGACGCCGACGGTCACCGAGGCGTTCCTTTTGCGGTGGAAATCGAGCAGTGGGCGGTAATCCATGTTGTAGATATGATCGCCCGAAAGGATCAGCACGTCATTGAACTGTTTTGGCATCACATACCAGAGGTTATGGTAAATCGCGTCCGCCGTACCCCGGTACCAGTCCGAGCGCGCCCGACCGAGATAGGGTTGAAGCACCTGGACACCGCCGCGCGTGCGGTCGAGGTCCCACGGTTGCCCGATGCCGATGTGGTCATTGAGCGAGTGCGGCCGGTACTGGGTGAGCACGGCGACATTGGTGATGCCCGAGTTGACGCAGTTCGAGAGCGTGAAATCAATGATCCGGTACTTGCCGGCGAATGGCACGGCAGGTTTGGCCCGCTGCCGTGAAAGGATACTCAGTCGTTCTCCCTGACCACCGGCCAGGATCATCGCGGCGACGCCGTCCACAGATCGCCCCCCATCTCAGGATTACCACCCACACCAATCAGACAGCAATTCGCCTGCCAGAAGGAAAAGCCCTACAGGGTATTATAGGCGAGAATGTTATGAGCCGATAGCCGCGCTGTGCGTGGCAGATGACAGCGCCGATATGCATGTAGGAGACGAGAGGCGGGATAGATGACGAAACTGTTGTATCAAACTGACGCGTATCTGCGGGAACGTGACACCGTAGTGCGCGGCCACAGTGAAGCGAATGGCGCCCCGGCGATCATTCTCGAAGAAACCGTGCTGTATCCGGGTGGCGGCGGTCAGCCTGCCGATATGGGTGAACTGACATGGGATGATGGGCACGCAAGCGTCACGCGGGCGATCAAGCAAGGCGACGATATCGCCTATGCGCTCGACGGAGTCCTGCCGCCCATCGGAGCGACTGTGCGGATGCACGTGGATTGGGAGCGTCGCTACCAACTGATGCGAACGCATACCGCGATGCATTGTTTGTGCGGCGTTGTGTTTCGGGACTACGGCGCGCTCGTCACCGGCGGTCAGATGGACCTCGACCGCTCGCGGATGGATTTCGAGCTGGACGATCTGTCGCCCGAACGCGTTGCCGCGATCGAAAAAGCGACAAATGCGGCGATCCACGCGGACCTGCCCGTCCGCGTGCGCATCCTGCCGCGCGACGAGGCATTCGCCATCCCGGATTTGATTCGGACGAAAATCAATCTGCTCCCGCCCGGTATCGCGGAGGTGCGCACGGTGGAGATTGTCGGCCTGGATTTGCAGGCCGATGGCGGCACCCACGTCGCGCGAACAGGCGAGGTCGGTAGTATTCGCATCGTCGGCACCCGCTCCAAAGGCAAAAGCAACAAACGCCTGGAAATCGTGCTGGACGACAAGCAGGGAGCATGACGCTCCCTGGCATGTGTCTGGTAGTGCAGGCGGGAAGCTTGCACACCGCATCTACGCCTTGACGACGTACGTTCCTGCCGCCTTGTCGTGCCAGGTCTGCTTGTTCGGGTCCCAAAGGGGCCAGAGGTAGTCAAGCAGCGCGGCAATACCGAGGAACGACGTAAACGGCGGCTTGATCGAGCTGGCGATCGAAAGGAGCGCCTTGACGCCCGCGCGCGTGAAGGTCTTGTTGGTCGTCAGCGGTGAGCCGTCCGCCGACACGACGCGGATGCTCATCACCTTCTTGCCGACGGTCTGACCGTTCCACGATGCCAGCAAAAATCCCTCGTAAAGGAAGTAGACGATGCCATTGAGCAGCGCGGAAACGGGCGAACCGACAAGGCCAAGAATCGCCGCGATGATGAGGAGCGGGATGCCGATAATCAGGCCATCAATGAAGACGGCGACGAAGCGTACGCCGACATTCGCATATTGCGTCGTCGGAGCGGCGCCTTGCCACTGGTAGCCCGGCGCGCCCGGCTGCATGTATGGCGGCGGGGTCGAGTACGGCGGGACGCCGCCGGGCGGTTGGCCCTGATAGGGCGGCGGTTGATACGGTGGGGGTGGTTGATACGGCGGCGGTCCGCCCTGTGGTGGCATCGGAGGTGTCGCGCTCATGATGGCGCTCCTTCATATACGCGCTTTCGCGCCAAATTATCGCCGGACGACGAGTGTACTGGCGACCTTATCGTGCCATCCCTGCTTGCGCCCATCCCAGATGACCCAGAGGCAGCCGAGGAACAGGACGTAGATCGAGACAATCTTCATCAGTGAGCGCACGAGCGCCTTGCCGAACGTAATTCGCTCCCCGTTCGCGCCGACGACACGGACGCCGAGCAGTACCTTGCCAATCGTCCGCCCATTCAACAGTGTCAGCAGGATCACGTCGTACAGGACGGAAACGGCGATGTTGAGCAGGACCCCCCCACCGCCGAGGTTGACGCTCACACTCCCGCCTTCCGCGTTGGCATCGCCCAAGCCGAGCGCGGACGCGATCAGGACGACAGGGATGTAGATGATGATCGCGTCAATGATTATTGCCACGAGCCGTCGCCCGAACCCGCCATATCGGACCATCGGTGCAGCCATTGGCGGCTGATACATCGGTTGTCCTGGTGCCGGATATGCATTCATACGCGGTTGCTCCTTCCCCAACCCAATCCACAACGCGTCACTTCGCCTTGAGGACGAGCGTATTGGCGATTTTGTCGTGCCAACCCTGTTTGTTCGTATCCCAGAGCACCCACAGGTAGCCGAGGTAGAAGACACTGCCTGAGAAGAATGCCTTAAACAGATACCGACCCCATGCCTGTCCGGCGCCGATCGGGCCACCCTGCAAGTTCGTGATCCGGATTCCCGCGACGGATCGTCCGGGTGTCTGCCCGTTTTTCGCGCCTTTTCGCGCCGTGAGGAGTGGCTCGTAGAGCAACGCGATTACGAAGGCAATGATGAAAAAGATCACGGCGATCCCGACCAACGTGCCGTTTGTGACTTCGCTGTTGCCATTCGCATCCGTGCTCACGCCGTTTGCGATCAAGATGCCCCCGATGATACCGGGGATCGCGATAAGCACGGTGAGGATCAGGGCATCAATAATGACCCCGATCAGCCGCTGACCGAAGCCGGCAAAATTGTATGGAGCGATGCCCGATCCCCATTGATACCCTGGCTGCCCTGGCAACGGCGTCGGGTAGTGCTGATAGGGCGGGATCGCGCCGCCGGGGTAGGGTGGGGGCGCGCCCGGATAGCCGGATCCTGGTTGCCCGGTGGGCGGCGGGCCGTAGCCGGGCGGGTTCGGCAGAGGATACCCTCCCGGCGGTTGCGGCGGATAGGAACTCATGATGCTACCTCCTTTTTAGTGTCGGTGGCGACGATACAGTCCGGCCATCCCTCCCCAATCGTGTATTCGTTTATATAACGACGCGACGCCGTATGAGTTCCGGTTTCCGTGGAAATCGCGACGTCCAGCGCTTCCCTCGTGCAACTGAATGTCCGGTCATCACAAAACCGAACAGATCGGCGTTATAAGTAATGACGGGGATGTATTCTTGGCTCGTAGTGTTGTTTGACTCTCCGTCGTGCTGGACGTACACTCGCGGGAGTGGTTGACGGGAAAAGGGACGATTCGTTCGTAGCGCCAGGCCCGGTCGCGGAGGGAACCGGGTGACGAGGCGGGGGCTGTGCGAGGATTTCGGCGGGTGGCCCCCCGGCTGACACGGTCGTCACGTACGGAGAAAAGCAGTGGCGGAAGCCGCCGACAATGACCGTGCGATGTGTCCCCTTTTTTCCAAGGCCAACAGTATCATCTGGCCGCATCGCGATGCGGGTCGTCAGTTCGTGTGCCTTGAAAGGACATCGGGTATGTGCGGAATTTTTGGCTATGTGGGGTGCGCGGAAACGAAGATAGATGTGCCGGGGATGACGCTCGCGGCCTTGAAGCGCCTCGAATATCGCGGGTACGATTCGTGGGGGATCGCCGTCCGCAATGGTGTTGGCCTTGCGGTCGAGAAGCACGTCGGCAAAATCGGGCTGGCAGAAACGACATTGCCGATGAGCACGATTGGCTTCGGGCACACCCGCTGGGCGACGCATGGCGGCGTCACCGAGCCGAATGCCCACCCCCATCAGGACGAATCGCGCCGCGTCGCGCTCATTCACAACGGTATCGTCGAGAACTACATCATGCTCAAGGCGGGCCTGATCGCCCGTGGGCATACCTTTCGGTCAGATACGGACACTGAAGTGATCGTCCACCTTGTCGAGGAGGCGCTCGCCTGCGGCGACAATCCGGAGGCCGACCTGACCTGGGCGGTGCGGCACGCGTTTCGTCAGTTGGCCGGCTTGAACGCAGTGATCGTCATGCAGGTGGACCAGCAGAAACTCGTCGCGGTCAAGAATGTCTCGCCACTGATCGTTGGTATCAGCGACGACGCGACCTATATCGCCTCCGATGTCGTGGCACTCCTCGAATATACCGACCGCGTCGTCTATTTGGAAGACCGCCAGGTCGCGACGATGACACCGGGTATGCTTGTCCTTTCTCGCTTGGAGGACGGTACGCCGCTTGCTGTTGCTGAGGAACGCGTGACGTGGCGACCGGACGATGCCGGCGTGGGCGACTACCCGGA
>JBBSFO010000264.1:0-7085 GCA_038238655.1 Thermomicrobiales bacterium
ACGATTGCGCTCATTGCCACGCACGACGAGGAGCGGCTGACGGCGGACGCGGCGGTTCCCCTCGGCAACGCGCTTTCCCGCTGGGGCGAAGCCGATGTCTTTGTCTGTCCGTGGCATGCTATCTACCTCGCCGATGGCGGTGTGCAGATCAATGGCCCGGCGGTGCGCTGCGTGCGGGGGGCCGGTCTGCCATGTATCGCCGATCATGTCCGGCCGGACGCACTCCTCTCGTTCCCGACGGCGGATCGCATGCCCCCCGATCACTCGCCGGAAGGGCGCGCCGCGCTCCAACGACTCGCGCTGCAAGGTCTCGCCCCATCGCTGTGCGAGCCGACGACGGCCGCCGTGATCGCCAACCTCCTCCGCGAGGCCGCATGTCGCCGAGTGGTGACGAATGCCAGCGACCACGATGCCGCTTGGGGGCGCAAGGACCAACTCGAGTACACCCTGCGGGCGTACGCCCGCTTCACCGGGAATCCCGTGCCGCGCCCCGAAACGTACGTGGTTTCGCCGCAGCAACTCCCCCTCATTCTGGCGGATTTCGCGCGACGTGGCCTGACCTGCATCGTCAAGCCGGCCAACGGCGCGCGGGGCGACGATCTCCACATCGTGCGGCCCGGCAGCCGGGATTGGCCGATTGCGGTCGGCGATGATTGCCGCGTTGTCCAGGCGTTGGTCGAGGCACCCCTGCTCCTCCGGGGCCACAAGATTGATTTCCGCTGCTACGTGATGATTGACACGGCAGACCGGGCTGCCTGCCGCTGGTGCTTCCCGCTCTTCGCCCGAATCGCAGGACTCCCCTACGAGCGTGGTCTGGCCGACGCCGAGATCACCAACTGCGCATATCGGTCCCGCGCCGGCCTCGCGGAGGGCATGTTTCCCCTCGAAGACCTCGACGGCCTGCGTCCCGCCACGCACGCTGCGTTGCTCGATGCCGTTGATACGCTCGTTGATGCGGTGATTGCCGCCCGGTTCCTGCGCGCGCAGGCTCTCGCACCGGCGGGCGAACCGCGGCGCGTCCTCCTGTGGGGGCTTGATCTGATCGCCACCGATGGAGATGGTGTCATCGCCATGCAACTTCTCGAAGTGAATGTCTATCCCCATCTGCTCATCGGCTCCGACACCTGCGACCCGGCGGTCGAGAAAATCCTCGGCCACGCGTACGTTGACGTGCTCCGCCGTGGGCGCACCGAGGAGGATGCTGCATGATCGCTGACAATCTGTCTTCCCCGACCCCGACTGCCGGCGATGGGCCGATGACCACCGTCGAACTGACGGCCACCTGGGACGTAGGCGGCTTCCCCGCTTTCGTGCGAGATGGGACGGCGTTTGCGCGTCTGCCTCAACCGGAACGCGGTATCACGATGGCGGATGACTCCCGCGTGACGGTTACCGTCGGCCCATACGCCTGTGACGCGGGCGAATTATCGGCGGGTGTCGCGGCGTTTTTGGCGATCTGCGACCGGCTCGCGTTCGCGGCGATCACCGATGGCGACTCAGCGCAGCCGACGATGACGATGCAGATCGCGCTCGCGCGGGCGGGGAGGCCGCCCGTGGACGGTGCCGCCGTCGCATCCCTCCTCGCGCCGTCGCTGCTGCTGCTCCTCGGCGACGGCAGCAAAAGCCCCATCTGCCTCTCCGTTATCGGCGACAGCGTGCGCGTCTCCGCGCAACAGCCCCGTAACCGGCGGTTCGCCGACCGGGTCATCCCCCTCGTCGCGGCGCTCCTTGCATGGAGCGGCGACCGTGCGCGCCTGCGCGGTGAACCGTCCGGCGACGACCTTGCTTTCCCCGCCTTGCTCGCCACGGGGAGCGACCCGGCTACGGTCGAGATCATCCAATGCGCACCCGGCGGTGGCGCGACCCTGTGCAACGGCCGGCTGAGTTATGTGGACGTGATGATGAACGATGTTCGCTGCTGCGTCACCGCGCAGCAGGCATTCACCGCTACATACCTGCGAGCGGAAAGCAGCCTCCGTGCCTGGCTCTCCGCCGAGCAGGTAGCAATCGTGCGGTCGGCGGTAATCGGCGACCGGTCGCTCCCGATTGACGAGCGGTTCGGGCCGCTGGACGCTGCGTCCTGGGGCGGCGTACTCGTCGGCCAGGATGCGACGATGCGTATGCCACCGCAACCGGAACCGCCCCCACAACCCGAGCCACCGCCGCAGCCCGAGCCACCGCCGCAACCGGAACCGCCCCCACAGCCCGAACCGCCGCCGCAGCCGGAAGCGCCACCCAGTCGCCGCGCGGATCGAAGCAGGCAGGGGCAGGACCGAGACCGGATAGTGAGCGTCGTTGGGGAGCGATAACGTGAGGGCGGCTTTCGTCGCGACTGTTCTCCCATCTCCCGGTGGTGGCGGGCTTTTGCCTGCTACAGCAAGGAATGGCAATCTCCTCACGCCGGAGCGGGAATCGGCGTGGACGGTTCGAACACCTCCGCCTGGTCGTAGCGGAGACAGGCATCCCCGGGAAAGAGGAGCGCTACCGCCGCATCGTGCGCGGGGATGCGCGTTCCGGGGCGATTGAGCAGATCGAAGTTGATGATATCCGCGCCGACACGCGCCTTGACGCGGACAATCGCGCCGAGGAAGGTGACATCCTCGACGATCCCGTGCAAGCGGTTCGACCCATCGTCGAAGTTGTCCAGGCTGATCGCCTCCGGGCGGAGCGCGAGTGAGACGGGCGCACCGCTCGCCAGATCGCGCACCGCGCCGACGCCGGTCAGGAGTTGATCGTCCACCGTCACGCTGCCCGCGATGGGGTCAACGACGCGTCCATGCAGCACATTGAGCGTCCCGACGAAGGTGGCGACGAACGGTGTGTGCGGCGCATTGTAGACTTCCGGCGGCGTGCCAACTTGCTCGATGCGCCCCTTGTTCATCACGACGACCTGATCGGAGAGCGACAGCGCCTCCTCCTGATCGTGCGTGACATAGATCGTCGTGATGCCGAGTTTGCGCTGAATGTCGCGGATCTGCGTGCGGAGCGAGACGCGGATCTTTGCATCGAGGGCGGAGAGCGGCTCGTCCAGCAGCAGGACGCGCGGCTCGATTGCCAGGGCGCGCGCCAGTGCGACGCGCTGCTGCTGGCCGCCGGAGAGTTGATGCGGGTAGCGCCCGCCGAGGCCCGCGAGGTCAATCAGCGCGAGCAATTCATCTACGCGTTTGCCGATCTTCTGGCGCGGCTGCTTTTGGAGATGCAGGCCGAAGGCGATGTTCCGCGCGACCGTCATGTTGGGGAAGAGTGCGTACGACTGGAAGACGACGCCGATGTTCCGCCGGTTGGGGGGCAGGCGCGTCACATCAACACCGTCGAGCCGGATCGTGCCAGAGGTCGGCTGCTCGAACCCCGCGATCATCCGCAGCGTTGTCGTCTTGCCGCAGCCGCTCGGCCCGAGCAGCGAGACGAAGGCACCGCGTTCGACCGCGAGATTGATCGCCTCCACCGCGACCATCTCGCCGAACGCCTTGCGCGCGTTGACTAATTCGAGGAAGGCCATCTCCGCCCCTTCCGACGCCGCCCCACGCGGCTACCGTCCGCCACCGGGCCGTGCCTGCCCGGAGACGCGACGACCGACGAACTGAATGACCGCAATCGAAGTCCAGGTGAGCGCGAAACTGATGATCGCCAGCGCGGACGGCTCGTAGACTTTGCTGCTGCTCACTTGATTCATGTACGGGCCGAACGCGGGCTGCGCGAGCAGGAAGGCAATCGTGAACTCCCCCATCACGATCGCGAAGGTGACGAACGCGCCACTCAAAACCGCGACCAGCACATTGGGAAAGATCACCCGACCGACAATTGTGCCCCAGCCCGCGCCGAGGCTCTGCGCCGCCTCGGTGAGCGTCGCGACATTGATGGCGCGCAGGCCGTTGTCCACCGCGCGGTACATGTACGGTAGCGAAAGAATGACGTAGGAACCGATGAGCAGCACCCACAACCCCCGGCTACTATTCGTCAGCGGCGTCCGGTTGTAGGTGCGGATCAACCCGAAGACCAGCACGACCGCCGGTACCACGAAGGGTAGGAGCGTGCAGGATTCGATCAGCGGACGCCAGCGGGGGAGCCGTAGGTGCACCCAATAGGCCGTCGGCACGATTAGGAGGACGCTCACCACAATCGTTGCGAGCGCCACCCGGAACGAGAAGGCAAAACTCTCCACAAAGCGCGGGCTCGCGAAGACATTACGATACGCAGTCAGGCTCGTCGTCCCGCGTGTCGCCTTGAGCGAGAACTGGAATGTCGCGATCAGCGGCACGAGAAAGTAGACGCCGCCAATCGCCAGCCATACCCAGGACCAGAGTCGTCGTCGCACCGCTACTCACCTCTTCGTCCAGCGCTCCGCGAGCCGCTGCAATAGGACGTAGGGCACAATCGTCAGCACCATCACCACGATCATGCCGACGGCCATCGCGTTCCCGCGCCCCGGATTAATCTGCGCGTCCCCGCTCAGTTGCGAGCCAATCAGGATCGTCACGACCTTCGTGCCGCCGCCTCCGCCGGTCAGCGCGAACGCGGTCGCGTGCGCGCCGAAGGCATTGCCGAACAGCAACACCATGCCGCCGAGGACAGAGGGGAGCAGGACGGGGATACCGATATGCCGCCAATACTGCCAGGTCGTCGCACCGAGACTTTCCGCCGCCTCGTTCCACTCGCGCCGTAGGCCGTCGAAGGTCGGCGCCATCACAAGGATCATCAGCGGAATCTGGAAGTAGACATAGGTGAGCGCCAGTCCCAGGAAACTGTAGAGGCTGAAACCGAGACCGCGCAGACTGAGGCCGAAATTGGCGAGCAGCGTGTTGACAAGGCCGAGGTTGCCGAGCGTCGCGATAAAGGCGAAGGCGAGCGGGATGCCCGCGAAATTGGACGCGACGCCGGAGAAACTGAGCAGGGTTGAGCGGACTGGCTGTGGCAGTCGCCCCGTCGTCACCGCATAGACCATCAGGCAGCCGAGCACGCCCCCGGCGAGCGCCGTGATCGCGCTCAACCGGATCGTGTAGAGATACGACGAGCGGATGAACGGATCATTGAGGTTCGCGAGATTGCGGAGGGTGAGGTGCTGCTGCTCATCGCGAAGACTCTGCGTGACGATGGATGCGGCCGGATACAGGAGGAAGATAAAGATAAAGAGGGCGAACGGCAGCAACCCGACCCAGGCCAAAGAGAACCGGCCGGAAAACGACCGACTTCTGATACGACTCCCTGTTTCAATCCCGGTCGCCGCCAATAGTGTTCCTCCTGCATCGCGGGGCGTTTTCCTTTCGGTAAACGCCCCGCGATCCGTGGCATACGAGGGGGGTTAGGCGATCTTCACGCCGACGACGGCCGGCCAGCCCGCTTTGATTTTGGCGCTCGCCGCGTCAATCTGCGCCGCCGTCGGGAAGCCGACTTTGACGTCCGTCTTCGGTAACTTCGCCAGCAGATCGGCGGGGATCGCATTGCGCTTTTTCAGGTCATCGAAGCGCGCGGGCGTCGCATAACCCTTCAGGAAGAGCAACTGCCCCTCGTCGGAATACAGGTATTCCATCCACAGGCGGGCGGCATTCGGGCGGGGGGCATAGGCGCTGATCGCCTGGACATAGACACCGGCAATCGAACCGCTCTTCGGGACAACGACCTCGATTTTCGGGTTGCCCACCGTGCTGTCGCGGTTGGCGAGCGCGTTGTAGTCCCAGCGCATCGTGATCGGCGTCTCGCCCTTGGCGACGGTGGCGGGCTTGGCGATCACGGGCAGCAGGTTGCCCATCGCGTTCAATTTCTTGAAGAACTCCAACCCGGCGGTTGGGTCATCGAGCGAGCCGCCGGTGCCGAGCGCCGCCGCCCAGACGGTGTTCAGCCCCTGCGCGGCGGCGGTCGGGTCGCCGGCGAGGGCGATCTGCCCCTTGTACTCCGGCTTGAGCAGGTCCGCCCAATCCTGGGGCACATTCTTGATCACCTGGGTATTCACCTCGAAGGTCATCACGCCGTAATAGTCGCCATACCAGGTGCCGTCCGCATCTTTGATCGAATCGGGGATCGTGTCCCACGTCGAGACTTTATAGGCTTGCAGGAGTTTCGCCTGTTTCGAGGTCGGCCCCCAGCCGAAGCCGACATCCACGACATCCGGGTTCTGCGGTCCCTTGTTACCGGCATTCGCCTTGATCGCCTCGATCTCCTCGGACGAACTGCCGTCCGGGTTGAGGTCGTTGTGCTTCAGGAAGGAGTACTTCTTGAGGAAGGCTTTCTTGATCTCGCCGTAGTTCGACCAGTCGTCTGGCAGGGCGATCGTCGAGAGTTCCTTCTCCTTCTTCGCCGCCTCGACCAGCGCATCGAGGCCACCGCCCGCCTGTGCGGTGAGCGGCCCGGCGGCCGGCGGTGCGGGGAGGTTCGCGGCGGGTGCGGCGGTGCCTGCGACGGTCGCCGCAGCAGTCGGAGCGGCGGGCGCAGCAGTGGTGGCTGCCGGTGCGGCCGTCGCGGCGGCAGTTGGGGCGCTGGTGGCAGCAGCAGTCGTCGGTGCGGCGGCTGCCGGGGCAGTGGTCGCGGGCGGTGCGACCGTCGGCGCCACGGTCGGGTTACTCCCGGTGGCTGTTGTGGCAGCGGGTGCCGTGGTCGCGCCGGGGGTCGCGGTCGCGTTGCCGCCACAGGCGGCGAGGGCAGCGGCGCAGGCGGCGGCGGCCATGCCAAGAACGGTGCGTCGGCTCAGCGTGGAGTTCAGCATCCGGGTTTTGTCCTTTCATCATCACGAATGACCGTTGCGCGCCCGTTTCGCGGTGTCGCTCCATCGTCGCCGTGCGGAGAGACTGGGGCGCGACGAAACAATCCTCAATGGGCGCGGCTGTCTTTACCAGAACCGGAGAAATGCTAATGCAGCGACAGGGCGCGCATCGTTACGGTTCAGTAAACGGATGATGAGCAAATTACTTCTCATGGAAAAGCAACGCTACCGTGCGGAGGTGAGTACTGGATCGTGGCGAATCTGCGGGGAAGGTTAGGAAGCGACGACCGCCGACGCTTCGAGGCGGATACGGTAGCAGCAAAGGTGCTCGCCGTCCGTCATGTGGTGCTCGCGGGTGACGGAGACGCCGGGCAGGAGCCGCCGGAACAGA
>JBBSFO010000265.1:0-7085 GCA_038238655.1 Thermomicrobiales bacterium
GAAGGTGGAGGTCGTCGCGGCCTGTACGCCGATGTGATCGAGTGTGGATGCCACTTCTTCCGGGATGCCCAAGCCGACGAGGAACGCCTGATGCTGGCGCAGGCGCTCGGTGTTTACGCTACCGTCGAGGTCAATGTACCCCTCACGTTCGAGGGCTTCGTCCTGCTCATCCGTGTGTGCTGACATTGTGAACCTCCTCAACCGCAGTGATAGGAATCGAGATCGGCGCCATACCATATGCGGGCATGCGTGCGAGTGTCTGGATGACCTCCAACAACTGGCTTGCGGGGGCGATGGGTCGGCCGAGTTGCTGCGAAAGGCCGGGCAATGACATGTCGTCAACCGTCAGGATGCCGCGCTCATCGAACATCGAGCGGGGAAGAAAGAGCGGCGCGTCGGAGCGGTCGTCGCCGAACTCTTCGAGGATGCACTTGCCGCTCAACAATCCGGAAACGGTGATGTCCGGCCCGAACAGGCGGTTCTCGATCGTGCGTACCTCGATAGACGCGCCGGTTTCGGCATTCACATCCTGCACCAGCGAGCGCATCGTCGGCGCGATCAAGGTCGCGCAGCCGATCGTCGCACGGCGGCCACGGAGATTGCGTGGCAAGGTCTTCCGCTTCTTCGCGCGCGCCCATTCGTCTATCAAGAGGCGCGTGAGGCCGATGCCGTCTTCCAGTTGGGGAAAGCCGTCGTACCGGCTCGCGGGTGGCAAGGGTGTGCCGGTGTTGAGATAGAATTCGTCCGCAGCGTGGACGATCGTCCGGCCATATTCGGCGCGCAGTCTGATTTGCCAGCCTTTGATCTGCGCGAGTACTTGGCGCATCTCGTCCGTCGTGAACATCCTGAGGGCGGGTTCATCGAGGATGCGGTGTTGCTCTCGATACCACTCCTCGCGATGTAGGCCGCGCGCGGTCAAACCGACCGGCACCGCAGCGATGGACTGCATGTGCGGCATCAGCGTCAACAAGTCGGCGATCGAGCGGTCGAGTTCCGCGCGGTCGTTCACGTCCGGTACGAGGACGAGTTGCGTGTTGAACTCGATGTCCATCGCGGCGAGGCGGCGCAGGTCTTCCATGATCTTGCCGCCGCGTCCATTCGTCGAGCGCACCAACCGCTCGCGCACATCGGGATTGGTCGCATGCACAGAGATGTGCAATGGTGACAATCGTTCCACGCCGATCCGCGCGAAGTCGTCGTCCTTCAGGTTGGTGAGGGTAATGAAATTGCCGTACAGGAACGAAAGCCGGTAGTCGTCGTCCTTGATGTACATCGTCTGCCGCATGCCGGGGATGCCCTGTTTCAGGAAACAGAAGGTGCAGTGGTTGTCGCAGATATGGACGCCGTCGAAGGCGGCGGAGGGAAAACGGATGCCGAGGGGTTGGTACTCTTCGTTGTCCACCACGACATCGAACTGATCGTCGCCGCGCTCGACGGTCAGGGTGAATGCGTCGTACGCCGTGAGCAATTGGTAGTCAATCAGATCGGTCGGTTCCTCGCCGTCAATCGCGACGATACGGTCGCCGGGGCGGATGTCATAGCGTGCCGCGATGCCATCGTCACTGACGCCATCAACGAGCGCGCCCTTACCAAACAATTTTCTCATCGCGTTTGCCCCTTTCCCGTGGTGGCGAGGAACTGCGCCTCCGGCATTTCTTCCACCGTGTCGCCGGGCGCGGGGGCCTGTCGCTTCTTCGCGAAGCTCGATACGAGATGCACCCACTGCGCGCTGCGATGCGTGTGCAACGTCGCAGCACGCAGATTCGCGAGAAACGACGCGGCATCCGTGAACGGCGCGATCTCGATGTACGAGCCGCCGTATTCCCAGGTGCCGTGGGCGTCCGAGCCGACGGTCATCGCGATATGGTGCGCGTCGGCGTATTTCTTCGCGGCCCAGTTGTCCATCGGGGCGACCATCCGCCCATTGAAGACCTCGATGGCGTCCACGAGGCCTGCCCCGACCAGCCGGTCGAGCGTCGCCTCGCCAATCGCGCCTTTCCGATAGCGGTCATACGGGTGCGGGATGACGACGACGCCACCCTGCGCGCGGATCGCGGCACAGGTTTCTTCGGGCGACAGACCGTTTCGAATCTCGTCGCGCAAGAAAAGGCCGATAATCTCGCCTGCGCTCGAATACACCTCTTCACCCGGAATGACGTGGAAGTCCGGCCCCCCCGCTTCCTGCGCGGCATCATGCCCCGCGAACCGACCATGATTGGTGACCGCGATCCCATCCAGCCCACGCCGCTTCGCCGCGCGCACCAGACGCTCCGGGCTGACCGGGCTGTCATGCGAATGCCAGGTATGGGCGTGTAGGTCTATTTTCCAACGTTGTGTATCTGACCCCGTCATACTAACTCCTGGGTGTCCCGTATCGTGTGCCATATGCGCTCCTGCGGCGGCGCAACGTTGTTCGTTGCCACCATCGTTAGCGTCACCGCCGTGATTGCCGCCGTTTCTGCCCGCAAAATGCGCGGCCCGAGCGAAACCGCTACTGCTCCCGCCTCCACCATGAGGCGTGCAACTTCGTCGTCCGCGAACCCGCCTTCCGGTCCAATCGCTACCGCAATGCGATCTGCGCCCGCCGGGAGCGCGTCCGACAACGCGCGCGTCGTGACGGTCTCGTGCGCAACGACAATCGGGATCGGCATGGAAAGCGCATCCGCGAGTGCAGCGAGCCGAACCGGCCCGTGAACCTCTGGAACGCGACTCCGCCCCGATTGTTCCGCCGCTTCCGTGACGATCCGCCGCCACCGATCCAGCGCGTGCGCGTCGTCCGGGCCGATTTTGCGGATTGTGCGCGCGGTGATGATCGGTTGGATCATCGCGACGCCGAGTTCGGTCGCCTTCTGCAGGAGCCAGTCGAACCGTTCGCCCTTCAGCAATGCGGGACACAGCGCCACCGCGCAGGTCGGTTCCGGCAAGCCGGACCGCTCCGCCACGATCACGCCGTGTACGGCGCGCGCCTCGACCGAAACGAGGCGTACCCGCCATTCTACCGCATCTGCCGCGTCGGCGGGGATCAGCACGATCTCTTCATTAGCGCGGAGGCGCAGGACGCGGGAAATCTGATGCTCGATGCCGCCGGAAAGGGCGATGCTGTTTGCCGAGCGGATGTGCGACGATACGAAGAAGCGATGCACGCTGCGTTACCGTCGCCAGGCACGCAGGGCGACCCAGTCCCCCATATGCCCGCGCGTGATCTCGACGAAACCGGCCGCGTCGAGCGCCATCCGCACTTCCTCCTCGCGCTCGACGATGATGCCGCTCGCGACGAGCCAGCCATTCGGGCGCACGCTCTCATACAGGTAGGGCGCGAGTTCGCGGATGATGCGCGCGATAATATTCGCGAAGATGCCATCGAAGGAGCCGTAATGCTCGTTCGGGCCGAGCGAGCCGACGATCAGCGGAAAGCGATCGCGGCCAATGTCGTTCGCCTCGCCATTGGCCCGTGCGGCTTGCACCGCGACCTCCTCGACATCGAGGCCAAGGACATGCCCAGCACCCATCTGCAGTGCGGCGATGGCAAGTATGCCACTGCCCGTACCGACATCAAGTAGTCGGTCGCCCGTTTGCACGAGGTCCTCGACGGCGATCAGGCAGAGTTGCGTTGAGGGGTGCAGACCGGTTCCGAAGGCCATACCCGGATCGAGGGTGACGATGATGTCGCCCGGCTCCGCCTCGTACGCCTGCCACGGCGGGCGGATGACGATGGATTGACCAATACGATGGACGTGGAAGTGCTCCTTCCACGCGTTCGCCCAGTCCTCCTCCTCGCGCGGCTGCACGGTCAGGTCGCCGACATAGCGCATCTGGGAAAGGTGCCAGAGCGCTTGTTCCAGGATATGGATCGTTTCTTGCGCGCTGGCGGTATCGGCTATGTAGGTGGTGACGGTGACCGGAGCGCTCGTGTCCACACGCAGGTTGTCGCCGTCGCGATCTTGCTGGTATTGCTCTTCGATCGCCACGCCACCCTGGTAGCCGTAGCGCGCAAACAGCTCGCTCACCGCCTCGACGGCCTCGGTGTCCGCGCTGACTCGCACTTCCCACCAGCGCATTATTTCGCTCCAGTCGGCGCGCTGTCGCTGCTCGCGCCCCCAAGATTGACCTCCGATGAGTCGCCGACATTGACGCTATGGAAGTCGCCGTGGACGACCGTGTCCGCACCGACGATCGAGTTCATCAGCATTACATTGGCGATCTCGCTGTCGCGGTTCAGGATCACGTCGCGCACGATGGCGTCGGTAATCACGACATTCTCGCCGACGCTCGCGAATGGCCCGACGACTGCGCGTTCGATCCGAGCAGACGGCGCGATCACGACGGGCGGGATGATGACACTGCCTGTATAGATCGGCGCGGCCTCGTCGCTGTCCATCCGGCTAAGAAGCGTGCGATTCGTTTCCAACAACGTTTCGGGGCGGCCACAGTCGAGCCAGAGTTCCATCGTCGCGGCCTCGATGCGCGCCCCATCGTCAATCATCAGTTGAATGGCATCGGTCAGGTAGTATTCGCCCTTAGTCTGCTTGTCTGCCGCCATGATCGCATCAATAGCGGCAAAAAGACGCGCCGAATCGCGGAAGTAGTAGACACCCGCTACCGCGAGATTGGTCGGCGGATTGCTTGGTTTCTCGATGATCCGCGTGATCCGCTCGCCATCGAGTTCGACAATACCGAAGGACTGGGGCTTGTCCACTTCCTTCACGAATATCACGCCGTCCGCGTCGGTCGTTTCTAACACGGTCAGATCGGTCGCGAAGATCGTATCCGCAAACGCGACCAGCAGCGGCCCATGCACCTGATCGGCGGCGAGGTGGATCGCGTGAGCCTGGCCCTTCATCTCCGCCTGATGGACGAACGAGGACGAGAAGGTGTAATGGTGTTCGACGTAGGCGCGGATCTGATCGCCGAGGTAGCCCGTCACGAAGACGACGTGCTCCGGGTTGAGGGGCGCGATGCTGTCGAGGACGTGGCCGAGGATCGGCTTCCCCGCGACGCTGACCAGCGGCTTCGGTTTGCTCCATGTATGCGGCCTGAGCCGCGTCCCGAACCCCGCCGCCGGAATAATGACATGCACAGACTCCTCCTCGCGCTCCGCGTTGCTCGGTGCAGTTGCCTCGATCTTGCGCATTCTATCGCATGAACGGGGCCGCGCGACCATTACGGAATAAGCGACATGATCGTTTGGTTAGGTATACTGAGCCGGACGCGTCCGTGGACGCACGGATTCGGAAGGCTCAAAGAATTCGAGGACGATTGATGGTTGAACAGAACACGATGGACGGCGCACGTCCGGGTGACGATGCCCGGAACATGCCGGATGGTACACGAAGCACGGCCGCCAGCGCCACGTCTATTGAGGAGGAAGCACTCTTACAGGTTGATTCGCTTTATCGTACCGCGCTTCGCATGACGCGGAACCCGCAGGACGCGGAAGACCTCGTGCAGGAGACATACTATCGGGCATTCCGGTCGGCGCATCAGTTTCAGCCGGGCACGAACTTGCGGGCATGGCTGTTTAAGATTCTGACGAACAGTTTCATTAATCAGTACCGGAAGCGGGCGCGCAACCCACAGTCTACATCGCTGGACGACGTGGAAGAGTTTTATCTTTACAACCATTTGGTTGATAGTGGTGTCCAACCGGAGTCGCCCAATCCGGAGGCGACGGTGATAGACCAGTTTGCCGAGGCGGATGTCATTCAGGCGTTGGAGCAGTTACCGCTCGAATTCCGACAGGTTGTGTTGCTTGCCGACGTGGAAGGCTTTTCGTATAAGGAGATTGCCGACATCGTCGGCATCCCGGTCGGTACGGTAATGTCCCGCCTCCATCGCGGACGGCGCCGGTTGCAGAAGGAATTATGGGACTACGCGGTCGCGTCAGGATATCTCGATTCGTTGCGTGGCAAGTCGGCGGCGGAAGCAACCTCTCGCCCATCGGCATGAAGAGTAGAACCGTACACGGGGAAGTGCAGTGATGATGACGATGACGTGCCAGGATTGTGTCGAGAAGTTGCAGCCGTTCCTCGACCGTGAACTTACCGATAGTGAACGGGTAGAAGTTGAGCGTCACCTGTCGGTCTGCGGCCATTGTGCCGACTCGTTCCGCTTCGAAGCGGGCATCCTCCATGTGGTTGGGCGGTGTGGCCGGGCGACGTACGCGAGTGAGGAATTTAAGGCGCGTATCCGCGTCGTCGTGCAGACCGTGATCGCCGACCCGAAATAGACTTCTGGACGCGTGACCAAGTGTATGGTACCATCGTTACGCGATAATTCCGGTGCATACCTGTGAGTATCAAAAAGGTTTTGCAAAACAATGGCAGTCAAAGAATGGATCAAAAGCGTGAGCGACAAGGTGCGCGACGCCGTTGAGCAGGCATTTCCGCCCTTGTCCCGCCCCGAGCGTGTTCCTGCTCGTATCCCTGTCCCCGTGAATTATCCCCACCCAACGCGCAAGTATTATTAGACACGCAAAACGAACGACCAATTATCGCTTGGTGAGATCATCGAGTTGCACGCCATACGCGGTTGTGAGTGCATGCGCGAGGGCGTCGAGGTCTACGGGAATTGTCGGTGGTTCCGGTAGTATGTGGGCCGTCGAAGCGGGGTCTTTGAGGCCGCTCGATGTGCCAATGACAACGACGATCCCGTTCGTTTCCGCCGCAACCTGTTGTGCGACCCTGACCCCGACGACCGACGCCGCTTCGAGATAGAGACCCGTTTCGCTCGCGAGTTGGCGTTGCGCGGGGAGAATGTCATGTTCCGCGACTGACGCCGCGCTCCCGCCTGAATCGCGTAAGGTTTGCCACGCCTGCCTGCTTGCCGTCCCGCCACCGATAGAGAAGGCGGCGGAGGGTGTCGCAGGGACTTGCTCGGGGCCGCCGTGGGTCAACGCGTGAGCATAGGGCGCGGAGTTCGCGGGTTCGGCGACGATCATGCGCGGCAGATGCGCGATGATGCCTGCCTGCTGCATCCGCTGAAAGCCGCGCCAGACGCCGGTGAGATTGTCCCCGTACGACGTCGGCACGACGATTGCCGCCGGTGCGTCGCCGAGATCGCGGACGATCTCGTAGGCAATCGTCGTA
>JBBSFO010000266.1:0-7079 GCA_038238655.1 Thermomicrobiales bacterium
CCAAGTTGGAGTCACCTCACGAAACGGATACCATCGTCCGCTTCAGCGACGCCTCGACAACACGATGAAGCGGAGACGGCAGCCTGTCAGGATGGGGTGTAGTTAGCTTCTCGCTGTTCTGATCCCGGAAAAGGAACGTTTATGAGACCGACAACCTTGCGTTATCTATTTACTACACTCTTCGTTTACACTCTGAGATGAGTTTCTAAACTCGCCGGTCTCAAAAGTTGTCTCAAAACCCGCCCGTTTTCGCTGCTCTTCTCGAAGGCCGACAATGCACCGCAAAGGGCGTGGCCCTGGTTGCAATCACTACGCGCGCGCCGATACCTATATCGGTCCGGCGACGCCCAGCACGTTGCCTTCGGGGTCCCGGAAATGCCCGACCACCACTCCTCCCTCCGGATTCTTTTCCGGGCCCATCAGGCGCGTCCCGCCGAGGCGCTCGGCCTGCGTGAGCGCGGCCTCGACATCGGGGACGCCGACGTAGAAGATCGCGTGGCTGTCGTAGCCCCTGCCTCCGCCGACGCCTCCCGGGATCCCGACCCCGTCGCTCGTCGTGTTGCGGTCCACAAAGCCGTAATTCCCTGGCTGGGAAACCGCCTCCGCGACCGGTGCGTTCGTGTTGAATTCCCACCCGAAGAGCGTGCCGTAGTAGCTCCGAAGCTTCTCCGGATCCTTCCCGATGACCTCAAAATGCACAATGGGTTGTCCCATGATTCGTCCTTTCCAAGTCAGCACCGACCTTGTACATGAATAGCAGTGTAGCCTTGATGTTCTTCGTAATCAAATCTTAGAAGCCATCTCATAAAGGGTACACTGGGTGCGAAGAGGAGCATCTAGCATGGAACTGACCGATGAACAATGGGCACGTCTCGATCCCCTGATCCCTGAACCACCCCGCCGTGAAGATGGTCGGGGCAGACCGTGGACGCCTCGCCGTTATGAGATGGCTTCTTGGAATATGATCTATTGCGTCTCAGAGTCAGTACGTCTTTGGGACAGAAAGTGTGGCCTGTGCGACCCGATACGACAGCAGCACGACACCCGATGTGAAGGTTTTGCTCTCGACGAGTTGCAGCGTGCGATCAATCCCGTCGGGGAAGAGCCGCCGCCCCTTCCCGATAACAACGGGGAAGACGAAGAGCCGATAGCCATCAATAAGACCGGTGTCCGCGAGTGATCGCACGAGACTGACACTGCCGGTAGCGACGATATCCTTGCCCGGCTGGTGCTTCAATACGCCGATGTCGTCTGCGAGCCTGCCGCTGAGAATAGCGGTGTTTTGCCAGTCTGCCTTCGTCATCGATGACGAGACCACATACTTGCGTGTGCGGTTCAGGTACTCCCTGACCCCGGTGGTGTCGGCAGTTTGCTTGGGCCAGAAGCCGTAGAACTGCTCATAGGTGACGCGCCCGATGAGGAGCGCATCAGCCGCCGCCATGTGCGCCCGGGTAGCCGCTTCCATATCGTCTCCGGTACTGGTCCGGAACCAGTCATCGGTCACGTCGATGACTCCATCCAAGGTGATATTCTCGGTCACGATTAGATCGCGCACATCTGGCCTCCTCGTATCTGCTCCCGCTTGTTTCCGTGGACAAACGCGCACTCCGTTATGATGCCAATACCGCTCGCGATTCCGCCCCTGTCACTCCGAATTACCACTTTTCAAGGATAACCACTTTATGAGACGACTTCTAGTACTACAGCGACACTTCTCTGTCCGTACTACCTTGCTGGTCACATGCAGCGGGCATTGTGCGGCGTTCGTACTGCCAGAATCGCCCCCAAATCCGCAACTGTCGCTGGAGTACTAGTCGTCGATCGCCTGGTAGGCTAACGTCCAGAAAGAGACGTTCGGTGGATTGGGGGCAGCGAAGAAGCAGGGGGTCATCAGGATGGTAATCATGTTCTCTCTGGGGTCACAATACCAAGAGGTCCCCGTAGCGCCATCCCAGCCGTAGCGACCGGGGACCGCCGCGATATCGTCGCGCCTGGTGATGACCGAGACGCCAAACCCCCAGCCATGAGTGTCAAAAAAGCCTGGGACCAAGCTAGATACGGCTTTCTGCTCAGGCGTGAGTTGGTCGGTCGTCATGACCTCGATGGATAGCCTGGAGAGGATGCGCTCGTTTCCGTGTTTGCCGAGCGCTAGCATCATTTGACCAAAGGCCAGATAGTCATCGATGGTCGAAACCAGTCCTCCCGCTCCCGACGGGAAAGCAGGTGGCTGGCTCCATTGACCACCTCTGGCGAGATCATACACGACAAGCTTCCCACTGGCGGGATCTTTCCAGTAACTCGTCACGAACCGATCGAGCGAAGCCTCTGGCACGCTGAACCCGGTGTCCCGCATTCCGAGCGGCTTGAAGATCCGTTCGCGCAAGAACCTTTCAAGCGGCTGACCTGAGGCACGGGCAATAAGGACGCCGAGCACGTCGGACCCTGTGTTGTACATCCATTGCTCCCCCGGCTGGTGCATAAGTGGAAGCTGTCCCAGGCGGCGTATCCATTCATCGGGTGGAGGAAGCAGCGATGGGCTTGGAGGCCCCATGCCAAGCTGCTGCTCATGAGCAGCTATGAGAATCGGGTAGGTATCTGGCGGTCCCATGATCTGCCCGAAGCCCATACAGAAGGTGAGCAGGTCACGCACGGTGATCGGTCGCTTCGCGGGCACCGTGTCGTCCAGCGGCCCGTCGAGTCGCTTTAACACCCGTCGTTCAGCCAGTTCGGGAAGCAGAGCGTCCACCGGCTCATCCAGCCGCAGCTTGCATTCCTCCACCAGAATCATGGTCGCCACAGCGATGATGGGCTTGGTCAGGGAGGAGATGCGAAAGATGGTGTCGCGCCGCAGTGGGGCGCTCCCACCGAATGCCTGCGTTCCGATGAGATCAACGTGGACCTCGCCCCGCCGGCTGACCAACGTGACGAGGCCGGGTACTTCTTCACGCTCAACATACCCAGCCATGACATCATGCATGCGCAAGAGCCGCGCCTTGGACAATCCTGAGCTACTCATTGCCTGTTTCCTCCGTGCTGCTTCATTTGTATGGCTTTGTTTAACATTCTCAATCTACCTTTTCCTTTGATCTGCACATGCGGCCGTCTCGCGTCCCCATCATGGATTCTGATGGAGCGTTCTGTGCTTTGGTGAAGAGTACAGTTCGCCTTTCACCGTCTTCTCAGACACATACCGTCTTCACTCCCAAGCCAGGATTGGTGAGGGTTCGCATCCTGTTGGACACATCGCGCCGGAAGTCAGAACTGATGACGTGTATGGCTGAAGGCGCCCTTGGCGAACGCGAGGATCTTGGTGGGCTTGACCTCGAATACGAGGGCCATCCCGCCATTTCCGTGATGAAGGCCTCCGTTGCGTCCCTCGTATTGCCATCGCCCGTCCCATTTGGTGGCCCATGCCGAGGCTAAGCGTTCGAGCACGTCGTCGTCGGTGACAGGGACGGCGTCGCCCTCGACCACAACATCGAGCCCTACGTCCCAATGGTTGCAGCCGGTCATCAGAATCACGTGCGCGTTCCCACGAAGGTTGAGGGCCTTCTGTTCGGTGGCACCGGTGGTGAAGTAGAGCGCCCCATCGAGCCACACGGCAACCAGCGGAGTCATGTGGGGGCGACCGTCGGCCCGAACCGTCGAGATCCAGAATATCTGAGCCTCCTCCAGCACGCGACGCGTCTCCTCCCATGGTGTGGCAACCGCGTCCGGGTCACTGAAGCGCGGGTCGATGTTCGTCACTGGTTCGTTCATAAAAAAACCCCTTTCAATGCTTTGCGCTATGAAGCGACCACGGCTTCTGCGACGAGATGGGCAGCACGGGGAGCGCTGGCAAAGGCTGCTTCTGACTGCAGATGTTCTCTGTAATGTACGTACAGTAATACCGCACGCTTGTTCTGTCAAGAGTGGAGTTGCCCCAAGTTTTGGCTCTTCCGCGGAGTTGGTGACCACGCCTGGCATTCTTTGTGGCATCACGCAACCGATCGGTTCTACCACAGAGGTTGCGTATGTCTCTCCTCGCCCTTGTCCAGCACTGGGGGCGGAAGATTCCTCGTCGGCAGCTGCTCGTCGCCAGGGGGATTGCGGTGGCGATCATGGGGATCTACGAAGGCGCGGCGAGTTGGGTCCAGCACGCGCTGATGGTGGCGGGGGTGATCGACATCCCGGCGGGGTTGGGCAGGAGATCGGCGTACTGGCATCTCGTCTTCTGGGACCCGTGGTGGCTGGTCGGCGGCCTGCTGTTCGGGCTGGCGACACGCCACATGTTTCACGGCGGTGTCGGCCGCTGTCGCGGGGATGAGGCAGGATCGGGGGTGATCGCTCACCCCTGTCCTTGCGCCTGCTTGAGAAAACTCCTGCCTCTGAGCACGGCGTAGATTCCGGTGAGCCAGAGAATAACGGCACAGAGCGATCCTACCAGCGCGTTCCACGCGCGCAGATTTCCTATCATGGTGTGAATGGGTACCGCGAGCAACTCCGCCCTCGCGCACCATCCCCTGCATCTGCCGCGCTGCGTCCATCTGCTGGCGGACATGGGGCGGTAGGGGCGCGTGGTGTCGGTCGACTGATACCGCTTGGCTATTTGGATGTTGGACAGCCTTGCGAAGGGGGGTCCACCCTACTCCCGTGGTGCCGCAGACCAGACATGCTCTTTCCGCCTGTCCCCCGCAGTTCGCATCGAGCCGAATGCTTGTGAACTGCAGCGGTGATCCGCACCGGCCGCAATAGCGGTCGATGCGTGGAGGCAATGCCGATGTGTCCATTGGACCTCCCTGGTCGAGATTGCGGCCCCACTTGCCGCTTGCCTGATTAGCCGCATTATGCGCGAAACTGGCGACGCACACTACTTGGACTTCTCACGCACTGTCAATCTAAGGTCTACCGCAGCTGGACAGTGCGTCGCAGCCAGCATCGCCGACCTCGATAGCGTCTGGCCCTGAGCGTCCTTTCCTTGACCTTTCGTCAATCCACCCCCGGCGGAGCGGTCAGCCGCTGGGGAGGCGAGTCGCCACCACGTCGGCACGGGCGAGCGTCGGCTGCGCACCGAGCGGCGCGCAGATCGCCTTCACCACGTCCAGCAGTGCGCGGGCCGTCTCATTCTCGTCCGTCGCGGCGCGTAGGTCCGCCATCGCGAGGAGCGTCAGCGCTCGCTCATAGGGCGCGAGGCAGGCATCGGCGAGGGCGAGCGATTCAGCAAGATGGCGGGCTGCGTCGTCATGCCGACCTGCATCAGTGTCGAGTTCGCCGAGCAGGCGGCGCGCGGCGAGCAGGGCGAGTGGCTGGTGCGGGTCACCGGCATGGGCAAGGGCCTGTTCCGCATGCTGCAGCGCCAGTGCTATCTCCCCGCCCGCCCGGTAATACTCCGCCCACGCGAGCCTCCCGTCCGCGCGCCCCCAGTGCGCCTCCTCCCCCGCCCAGTCCAGCCAGCGGGCGTGCGCTTCCAGCCACTGCCGCGCGCCGTCACGGTCGCCCGCGTCCAGGCAGAGCCGGGCGGCAAGGCACTGGAGATTGAGTGCGATAAAGTGCGACGTGCCCGGCGCGGTCAGCAGGCCGCCCGGCAACCCCTCGCTCACCAGCGCCCACGCCTCCAACCGCTCCCCTTGCGCGCGTGCCATCGCCCCGACGTGCGGGATGTTCCACACGCGGTCGATCCGGGGGGCGTCTGCGCGCCGCTGCGCCCAGAGCGCGCGCGCCTCCGCCCACCGCCCTGCGGCGATCAGCAACGGGCCGTGATTGAAGTGTGGCGGCACCGTACCGAGCGCCTCCTCCAACTGCCATGTGGCGTGCGCGAGTTCCTGCTCGTAGCGCTGGCGAGCGTCCTTGTCGTCGAGGAGATAGGGGAGCAGCACGAGGCATCCCTCAATCGTGAACGTCGAGAGCGCACCGATGTTGTCCCGACGCTCCACGAAGACCGCGCGGGCACGGGCGATGGCACGCCGCGCTTCTTCGGGGCGACCGAGGAATGCGTAGGCATTGCAGATCCCCAATGCACCGGTCGCCTCCGGCAGGCCAGAAAGAACGGACATCGCCTCCAGTGTTCCTCCGAACAGCGCGAACACCTCGCGCCATTGACCGCAGAAGGCGAACACCGACACGCGACATTCCCGACGCCACTCCCGCGTAAATGTCAGCCCGGGGACGCTATAGAAGTCGGGGAGCATCGCGTCGGGCACTGCGTCGAGAACATCGTCCGCCGCCTTCATCGCCTGTAGCGCTGCCCTGAAGCGCCCGTGATAACTCAGCGTGATCCCGAGCCGGAACTGCGCGACCGCCGCAAGCATCGCGTCGCCCGCCGCCTGTGCCGACTCCAGCGCCTCCTCGGCATAGCGGATCCCGCGCTGCCGATAGCGGTCGAGGGTGGAGAGCGCCAGCAATGCACGCGCCCGCTCCGTCGCGGTGATCATCGGCAGCGCCTCCTCGAACCGCGTGCGCGCTGTCTCGTAGGCGAATGAGCGATAGGCGCGCCACCCCGCCTCCACCAGCCACGTTGCCGCGCGCGCATCCCCCGCTCGCTGGAAATGCGAGGCCACCGCATCCGGCGCGGGTTCACGCATGGCCGCGAGCGCCTCCGCCACCTGTCGATGCAGTCGCCGCCGCCGCATCGGCGGGATGCCCTCATACAACGTCTCCCGGATCAGCGCGTGCGCGAATTCCACCCCCGCCCCATCCCGCGCTCCCGTCAGCAGCCCCGCCGCGAGCGCCCGCTCCGCGACCTGCTCGATCGCCCCCTCGTCTACCTGAGCCACCGCCACCCATGTGTCCAGCGGCACTCCCTGCCCGATCGCGGCGGCGATCTCCAGTAACCCCTCTGCCCCCGCGCCGAGCCGCAGTATGCGCCCCTCGATCACCTGCCGCAGCAGCGGCGGGACCGCGATCGCCTCCAGCGCATCGAGGCGCACACCGCCCGCGTCCACCGCCCCCTGCTCCTCGAGCGCGCGGAGCAACTCGGTCGCGAAGAGCGCATTCCCCTCCGTGCGCCGCGCGAGGTACGCGACGAGGCGTGCCTCGTCCCGCACGGCGAGGCGGTAACGGGTGCGGACGAGGTCGCGCAGCGCCGCCTCAGGCAGCGGACC
>JBBSFO010000267.1:0-7055 GCA_038238655.1 Thermomicrobiales bacterium
AATGCTCAGTGTCGAACTCGGCACAACGGCAGATGCATTCTGGACCGACGCGATGCGCCTGCTCGCCTATGGCTACGCGATGACGCCGCACACCACCGCATCGCACCCGCTATCTAAACACCTCGTCCCCAAACGCTCCGCCCCCACCGTGCAAGCGACTGCTGTACCGACGATCCCCCCGGCGCAGAATGTCGGCACTCCCATGTCGCTGGCAGGCGTCACGCCCGCCGATCCGAGCGCGACCGTCCACGCAACGACCGTCACGCTGCCGGTTGCGCACCGTTCGGGCAACACACTGATCGTGCGGATCATCCTGCTCGGCCTGCTGACAGCCATTGCCTGCGGCGTCGTTTACGCGCGCCGGGTCGCCGTGCGCCGGACATTCGCCGAGATGAAGCAGGAATGGCACAAAGGTCTTGCCGATCCGCCGCATCTCGTCGTGACGACCCAAATGCCGATTATCCCGACGACCGCGCGGGCTACGACGCCTTCCGTTTCCTCCCGCTGGGCGCAGGCGGGCGTCCAAACACCACGGGGCGAGCAGGAGGTAGCGCGGGCCTATGCATTGCAGGCGGTACGACAGGCACGCAGCGGCAGCCGCACCGCCGCGCAGCAGGCATTCAAGCATGCGGTCTGGATCGCACCCAAACTTGAGTGGGGGGCAATTCCGGGTTTCTGGGAGATGCCACCCGTCAGTTACGCCGACCTCGCGACGGTAATGATCGAGGCGGGGCATTCCGCCATCGCCCGCTCGATGCTCACAGTCGCGGCGCTCGCCCACCCGCGCCATCCCGATCTCCGCGCCGTCGAAGCCCGCCTCACCCGTCGGGATGCCACCCCGCCCGCCGACATCGCGTATGGCGCCCGACGATAGCGCGGGCGCTTCCGCCGGCACCGAACGGCGGGAGCGCCCGTCCCACCGGGATCCGTTGCCCGTCCTCCGACGCGCGACTCTGATCCCGCCCGCGCCCTATGCGCTCGACCTGACGGCGACCGCGCTCGCTCGCTTTCCTCGTCTGCTCAATCGTTGGGACGGCACAACGTATCGCCGCCTCTTCGCGATAGATGGCGTATTTGTCGAAGTCGCGGCGCGGCAGGAAGGCCCGCCGACCGATCCGCGCCTGTTGCTCATCTTCACCGGACCCGCACAGGTCACGCCTGCCGTACTCGACCAACTTACGGGATATGTGACGCACATGCTCGGCGCGGCGGTGGAGATCGCGCCGTTTCTCGCAGTTGCGGCGCGTGACCCGGTGATCGGGCCGCTGACGCGCGCCTTGCCCGGCCTGCGGCTGTTCCGCAAAAGCGATGTCGTCGAAGAAGTGATCGTCAATATCCTCGCGCAGCAGATTTCGCTCCCCTTCGCCTACCAGTGTAAAGCGCGACTCGTAACGGCGTACGGCCCACGCCTGACCGTCGGCGAAACGACGCGGTATGCATTGCCAATACCCGCCATCCTCGCGACGCTCACGCCGGAGGCGGTGCGCCCGCTGCTCATCTCGCGGCAGAAAGCGGCGGCGATGCGCGCCTTTGGGGAGGCGGTCGTCTCCGGCGCGCTCGACCTCGCCGCCCTGCCGCAGATGAGCGACACCGAAGCGATCGCCGCGCTCACAACGGTGCGCGGCATCGGCCCGTGGACGGCACACTGGACGCTCGGGCGAACACTCGGGCGGGGCCATATCGTGCCCGTCGGCGATGTCGGCGTGCAGGCGATGTTGGGGCGCGCGTACGGCCTCGGTCGCAAGATGACGCCCGACGAGGTGCGCCGCTGGGCGGACGGCTGGGGCGAACACGCCTTACTCGCCGCCGCATACATCATTAGCGGCACCTGGCGCGGCCTCGTGCCGTGATGTCCGGCTCCCCTCCCGCGCCGGGAGGGGTTGGGGTGGGTATGCCCCGTGACGGTCGCGTGCTAGACTCCGCACATTCATGGCGGTGTGGGTGGAAGGAGGTTTGCTCGGATGCGGAACGATGCGCAGCGACGCACGCGCCGCCTCATGCTCGCCAAACACGCCGCCAGCCCGCGACTACGCGGCGCATACCACCGCTTTGTTCACGACGCTCGCCGGGAGCGAGAAGGGGCAGGTGATACGGGCGATGCACGCTCCGCCGCCGTTCCCGCACCGCGCCGCCCGATGCGCGCCGTCGTTGTCCTCGCGCTCCTCCCGGTGCTGCTCACCGCCGTTGTCGGTATGCGGATCATCGCTTTCTACGACCACCTCAAGGGAGCGGTGGACACAATCACGACACCGTCCGTCGGCGATGTCGTCCACGGGACGGCCGCGCCGGGCCTCGCGGCGAACACCGACCCGAATAGCCCGGACAGATCGGCTCCCGTTCCCACCGCGCTTCCCCCGCCCCGCTTCGACCGCAAAGACCCGTTCACGATTATGATGCTCGGTGTGGACACGCGCGCGGGCGACACCGATCCGTCGCACTCGGACACGATCATTCTCGGCTACATTGATCCGCAGGAAAAAATCGGGCATTTGCTCTCGATCCCGCGCGATCTGCGCGTCCGGCAACCGACGGGCGGCCTGGCGAAGATGGCGGATGTCTACGGCAACGGCGACGCACTCAAATACAAGGGCGTCGGCGGCATCGCATTTGTCTGGGACACAATTGAGCAGAATTTCCAAGTCAAGATTGACTACTACGCGCAGGTAGATTTTGGCGGCTTCAAGAAGATCGTGGACGCGGTGGGCGGCGTGACGGTGGACAACCCGTATCCGGTCAAGGACGATTTCTACCCGACCGAGGATTACCAATTCACGCGTGTCTTCTTTCCGGCGGGCACGATGCATCTGGGCGGCGACGAAGCCCTGAAATTCGCCCGCACCCGCCACGACGATGCCGATGGCGATTTCGCGCGTAACCGACGCCAGCAGCAGGTGATCCTCGGCGTGCGCGAGCAGGCGTTGAAGCTCAATTTGCTGTCGAAAGGGGCCGACCTCATTGATGCACTGAAAGACACGGTGCGCACAGATTTCCCGAAAGATCAGTGGCTGGGGGTCGGTCGTTTGGCGGTTGATCTGCGTGGCGATGCGATCAAGCAGTACACGCTGTCCGACCTGCTCGGCAGCGACGAAAGCACCGGGGTGTATTACGCGACTGTTGACTGGCAAAAGGCTACCGCACGGGCGCGGGAGTTCTCGCCCAAGGAGAATTTCGGGACGATCCGCACGGGGTTGCCGCCCGGCACGAATACCGCCGCGCCCGTGACGGTGGAGAATGGCACCCTCAACGGCGGCCTCGCGAAGCGGTGGATGGCGGTGATCCAGAACGCCGGTTTCGGTAGCACGACCGCGATTGACGCGCCGCCCGCCACGAAGGGCAAGACGACACGGACGACGATCATCTACTACGGCGCGAATCAGCAGACGGCCACCGCGCTGGCGAAAATCCTCAACGTGGACGCAAGCAGGATTCAGGACGGTAAAGCGAAACGTCCCCCGGAAGCGCCCGCAAACACCGCCGTCCTCGTCCTCCTCGGCGACGACGCCCCCGAACCCGACCAACCACCGCCCGGTTGAGGGACAGCGAACCCTTCACCGTAATCGCTGCCCTGTGCCCTATGCTCCCGTTTTCGTGTCCCGCTCAACTCGATGCGTCAACTGGCTTACCGCGCTCGCGCAGATACCGCGCGAACGCGGATCGTGTTCTGACGCCGTGTTGCAACACGGCGTCGTACACATCAATGCTCGAAACGCCCCGACCGTACGACGGTACGCGATGCCAGATTTCTTTCAACGACAAGATGGCCAGTCGGGTTTCCGGTGTGAGTTGTCGGCGCATCAGCGCGGCACGGGCGGCTTCCTTGCGGGGCAGATCGTCCGGCAGGAACCACAGGTCAATCTTCCACTCGCGCTCCGCCTCAGCGCGATAGCGGATACCCCAATAGTAGCCGTCCGGGAAGTCGGCGGTCCCGTTCGGCCCACGCCAGTTGTCAAAGTTCAGACGCACGACGCGGGGATGCGAGGCGAGTGGGCGGAGGGCGGCGAAGGCGCGATCCGCGCTGAGGGAGATGCAATACACGGAGAGGTCTATGTCGCGCCAGACCATCAAGCCGAGCGTGTAACTTCCGATCGGCACGACCTCGCCCGCGCCTTGGAGATGGGCGAAGAGGCCCAGGTCATCGAGGACGGCGGATGCCTCAGATTGCAGCGCGTCCTGGTGGGCTAAGAGGTTCGTGGCATCGGCGGATTCCATTCTGGCAGCCCTTCCTGTTGACCGCTCACCAGGAGCAGCAAGACAAAATTACTCCGTACGGTACGCCCGCTGCTGTATACGAGGATACGCATTCCGCCCTGCCGGATGCAAGGAGGCGTCATGCCTTATCGCAGCCCTGAGGGGCGCGGGATCATCGCTCATCGCGACGTTATGCGCTTGACGGCATAACGCTGTGCTGCTATCGTCATACCCGCATAACCATGTGATTGCATCGCATCTGTGATATTGGGCGGGGCACGGGGAGGGACGCACAAAGCATGGGCAAATTGCTCGTCGGGCGGCCGACACTGACGATGGAGTTTGTGGTCTCCGCGCCGCTCGACTTCGTCGTGACGCTCGTCCTCGTGTACCGGGCGCCGGAGATGGGCGCGCAGGCCGACGCCTGGTGCACGACAACGCGCGCCGCGCTCGACAGCGCGAGCGCGCACATCCTCGACACGCTCTACGGCTCGTCGGGCCGCAATATTTACTTCGCCGAAGAACTGCTGATGTCCTTTGATCCCCTTGCGCCCGACCGCCGCACCGCGACCTATGCGACGTATCGCACCGCGCTCGGGCGTCAATCACCTGCGTGGTTCCAGAACGCCCTGAAGCGGGCGCTCCGTCGCGTCCATCACGATCAAGGAGAGACGACAATCCCCGACCCACCGGACGGCGATCAGGTGGCATGGGAACGTTTCCTCGCGCCCGGTATTACCCGCGCGAAACTCGCGGACATCGTCGCCCTCGCGATGCATCCCGCCGATCTGAAAACGAACGCGCTCGCACTCTTCGATACCTACGAAGAGCAATTCCACGCGGCGGACTTCGCGGACGCGTTCGAACCCTTGCACGGTGCGGCAGAGCGGGCAGAGCGACTGCACGAATCATATTTGGACGAAGCCTTCGCGGACATGACCGGCAATCGTCTGCCGCCGGAGATCGAGCACGCGGCGCGGGAAGTGGAGCGGGCGACGTTCGTGCCCTGCGCGCATCTCGGGCCGTTCCTCTCGTACGTCCTCTACCCGCCGGAACTGATCGTCTACTTTGACACGACGCGCCCGCTCGGTCGCCCGGTGCGCAATGGGCGGGCGACCGAGGAAACGACCGCACCGAGCGATCTCGCGGCGCTCCGTGCATTGGCGGACGGCACGCGCCTGAAAATCGTTGCTATTCTGCGAGATGGCGAACTGTACGCGCAGGAAGTCGTCGCCCGGCTCGGTATCTCGCAGTCCGCCGTTTCGCGCCACCTGAGCATGCTCCAATCGGCGGGCATTGTCCGCGTCCGGCCCGCAAACGGAATGAAGTATTATGCCGTCAATGCAGGGCGATTGAAGCAACTCGCGGAGTCGCTCGGCCAGCTCGCGGAATAATATCGCCGTGATAGATGTTGCCAATAGTAACCGATGGCATGAATCGTGCGAAGGCTTGTATGTCAGACATTCGCGCAGCATACCTGTCCAAAGGGACGGGTTCCGTTCCTGGTCGTTGGAAGGGTTGACCTGATCGGGACGGCATGATATAGTGACAATGTTCACAAACCGGGAGACGCAAGAAACGCCGACCGGGAACACTTAACAACAGGATGCCTTGCTGGTTCGCTGGCTTGAGGCGTTCAGAGATGTGCAGCCTCACACCAATCAGGGTGTTGGCGATAGATATCCCCTCTGATTTCCTCGTTGACGGGCATCACTCCGGTGATGTCTCCCGCCTTAACAGCCTAGCCCGATAATTCGGTGGAACACCACCACCGATGCAATGGGCACCTACGGCAAATGTGACCCGCGCCCTCGATCCTCTATCGGGGGCGCGACGTCGTTAATGCCGCTTCATCGTTCCCATTCTTCTCGTCTCGGTCATCGTGCGGCATACTATGGCGGGAATCTTCTACGCGTGGGAGGCGGAATTCATGCTCAAGCATCTCGTGCTCGACGCGGGCGCGTACGACCTGAAAATGAATGTCCGGCAACTCGCGCCGGATTGCATCATTGACGTGGACCCCGCTGAGTACGCGCGGGAACGCGCGCTCAAGGACGATATTCTCGCCAGCGATGCGCACTATTACTCTCAGACACTCCCCGGCACAGAAGCGATGCAGTGGGAAACGATTGAAATCCTCCTGCCGAACATGGCGCGGTTTTACCCGGAGCATTTCACCCTCACAACGGCGGGCAACGCCTGGCAGTGGGCAAATCGGCTGCTCGGCACGGAGACTGCGTTCACGCTCGGCGATCCGGCGACGCTACCGCTTCCACCGCTCGACTGGGTGGGGCGGCAGGTGCAGGAAGACCTTTGTGTCATGGACGGCAATGATCCGGGTAGCCCACTCGTCGCGGGGCATCTCTGTTTCGCTTCCGGCTGGTGCCTTAACGACAAGATGGGCCAGTCATTCCTCGCCATCCACGGCTCGGTACCACTGTTCGCGGAGAAGATTGGCCGCCCGGCCGATTTGATGATGCAGCGCGTCAAAGTCGGTCGCCCGACCGCCCGCGTCAACTGGACGATCCACCCCTCGGACCGCCTCAACTGTGCACCAGTGATGAAGCAGCAGTATGCATTCGAGCACGAGGGCATCACGCCGGAAACTGCGGGTGAGCGGTACTACCTCCGCTCCGAGTGGCAGACACTCGTCCGCTACCCGCGCACGAATGCCGTCCTCTTCACGATCCGCACCCGCGTCACACCGCTCGCCGATGCCCTCACCGACCCCGACGATGCCGCTCGCCTCGCCACCCTGCTGCGCACCATGCCGCCCGCCATGCTGGCGTACAAAAGCCTGACGCGCCATACGAAGACGTTGCTCGCGTACCTGGATATACAGGTGACGCTACGCGCGCGGTGAGTCC
>JBBSFO010000268.1:0-7053 GCA_038238655.1 Thermomicrobiales bacterium
ACGACCGCCTTTGAGCGTGTGCAGCCCTTCTCGCTCCTCGGCCACAATGGCGAGATCAACACGATCTCGAAATTCCGCACCGAGTCACAGATGCTGCACATTCCGCTCGTTCCCGGCGCGTCCGACTCGCAGGATGTCAACCGAACACTGGAAGGAATGATCCACCGCTACAACCTCTCGCTACGCGAGGCGCTGGAACTGATTTTCCCACCCATCGTCAATGAAATTAAGCGCGTGCCGGACGACATGGCCGATGTGCTGATGTATTTCCGGCAAGCGTGGGGGCCATTCGCGCAAGGCCCGGCAGCAATGGCGATCCGCTCCGGCGACGAACTGGTCGGTACGGTGGACGCGCTCGGCCTGCGCCCGCTCTGGCTCTGTGTCGCGAAGGATCGGATTGTCTTTTCATCGGAAAAGGGCGTCGTGCCCGTCGCGGAGATGGATGAAGACCCGAAGCCGCTCGCGCCGGGCGAGAAGATGGCGATTGTCCTGACGCGCGGCGTCGGCACGACAGTCGAGACCTACGACGGTATCCTGCGCGACGTGATGAGCCGGGCACAGGCTCGCGGCATCAGCGCGACGGATTACCGCCGTTTCCTCGTCTGTCAGAGTCCGCAGGCAGCAGGCAATGATGCGGAGCCTCAGTCCTCAGTCCTCAGTCCTCAGTCCTCTCGTTTGATCGCGGCGTGGGCATTCGAGAGTGAGGAGTTGAAACTGACCGAGGCGATGGCGGAAAGCGGCAACGAGCGGGTCGGGTCGCTCGGCTACGATGGCCCGCTCGCCGCGCTCTCGCAGGAGCGGCAGAACCTCGCTGACTACTTCAAGGAGTCCGTCGCGGTGGTGACGAACCCGGCGATTGACCGCGAGCGCGAAATCGAGCAGTTCTCGACCCGCGTCGTGCTCGGCCCGCGCCCGCCCATCGGCATCGCGGATCACACTCGTAAACTGCCCTGCACCGAACTGATTACCCCCTTATTCACTGGCGGCTTGCGGCCAAGCGGCAGCGATGACACAGCCCGCTTGCAACGGCATCGCGCTATCGCGCATCAGATGGGAACCTGGACGCTCGAAGATTTCATGACTTTCGAGGGCGACACGCGGCCCGCTGTCCTGGCGATGGCGCAGTGGCCCGGCGAATCGCTCCGCAGCGCGCTGCACCGGCTTGGTGAAGAAGCGGTAGCCGCCGCGAATGAGGGCACGCCGCTGATCGTCCTCGATGACGAAGGCACGCTGACGCACGGCAACCGGCCGATTGATCCGCTCCTGGCGATCTCGGCGGTGGATACGGCGCTTCGCCGTGCCTCGGGCGGCCCGGATGGCTACGCGCTCCGGCGCGGCGTGGGGCTGGTGATACGCGCGGCGGGGATCCGCACGCTGCACGATCTGATGCTCGTACTCGGCATGGGCGCGGATGGTGTGTGTCCCTATCTCCAATGGGAGATCGCGGAAGCAGCCTCACCCAATGGCCTTGCCAATCTCATCTCGGCGCTCACCAAGGGGATCGAGAAGGTGATTAGCACGATCGGTATCCATGAGGTGCGCGGCTACAGTCGGCTCTTTGCCTCCATCGGCCTGCATGTCGAGGTCGCCCGGATGTTCGGTGCGGAGAACTACGGTGGCAGCGCGACCGGTGGCCTGACCTGGGAGCAATTGGAAGCGGTGGCGGAGGAACGCGTCCAGATCGCCGCAGGCACACTCAAGGCGAAGCCCACCCGCGTCGCGCACTTCTATCCGAAGGTCTGGAAAAGCGTTCGCAATGTTGCTGCGGGCTTGGAGCCGTATCGCGACTACAGCGCGAAGGTGACGGCGCTCGAAACCGAGAATCCAGTCAGTTTGCGCCACCTGCTCGATTTCCGCTTCCCCGGTGGAGACGGGCTTCAGCCTGCCTCGGACCTGCAGGCTGAAGCCTACGCCGCGATTGATCCAACGGAGGTAGACGCGGGAATCGGCGGACATGACTACCCGATTGCGATCAGCAGCATGTCGTTCGGTTCGCAGGGCGAGACGGCGTTCCGGGCGTACCCTGAAGCGGCAATGCGCCTCAACATCGTTTCGCTCAACGGCGAGGGCGGCGAAATCAAAGACATGATCGGCAAGTATCCGAAGTGGCGGGGGCAGCAAATCGCGTCAGGGCGTTTCGGCGTCAATGCCGAACTGGCGAACTCGTCAAACCTCCTCGAAATCAAGATTGGGCAGGGCGCGAAGCCCGGCGAGGGTGGTCACTTGCCCGGTTCGAAGGTATCCGAGAAGGTAGCAAAGGCGCGCAACGCGACGCCGGGTGTGGACCTCATCTCGCCCTCCAACAATCACGATATCTACTCGATTGAAGATCTCGCGCAACTCGTGGATGAACTGAAAACGGCCAATCCCAATGTGCGCGTCTCCGTCAAAGTGCCCGTTGTGCCCGGTATCGGCACGATCGCGGTCGGCGTCGCTAAGAGTGGCGCGGACATCATCACGCTCTCGGGCTACGATGGCGGCACGGGCGCGGCGCGGACGCACGCGCTGAAGCATGTCGGCTTACCCTCGGATATCGGCATCGTCGAGGCGCACCGCGCGCTCGTCGCCGCCGGGTTGCGGGAGCAGGTCGAACTCTGGGCGGATGGCGGCATGAAGACGGGCGCGGATGTCGTGCGGATGATGCTGCTCGGCGCGAACCGTATCGGTTTCGGCACGCTGCCAATGGTCGCGATTGGCTGCACGATCTGCCGTGGCTGCCAACTCGACACCTGCCACGTCGGTATCGCCACGCAGATGGATTCGGACGAGGAGGCACAGAAGAAAGGCGTCAAGCACTTCGTGCCGCGCGTCTATGAAGAGGCCGTCCAGCAACTCGTCCGCTTCCTCGGCGCGCTCGGCGAGGAGATCAAGGAACTAACCGCCGCGCTCGGCTTCACGCGGACACAGGACCTCGTCGGTCGGTCGGACCTGCTCGTGCAGGCGCGGATGCTCGACCGCGTGGACCTCAGCCGGATGCTCGCCCCCGCCGAGCAGGCGGCATGGCTCACCGAACTCGGCACGGACCGGACCTTGCGCGTCCTCCGTATTGATCGCTCGCAGCACGTCGCCGCGACGGTCGCCCGCCATGTCGCGCGCGGCAACGCGACGGTCGCGCTTTCCGAACCGACGGTGCTCCCCGACCATCGCGTCGTCGGCACCGTGCTCGCGGGCGAGATGACCCGTGCCCGACTGTACGAACCGAACAACGTTCCGACGACCGCGACGCTGACATTCGATGACGGCTCGGTCGTCGGCAACGGTTTCGCCTGCTTCAATGTGGACGGTGTAGACCTCACCGTCGAAGGCGGCGCGCAGGACGGCGTCGGCAAAGGCGCATTCGGCGGCACAATTGTCATCTTGAAGGGGACAAACAGTACCGGCAAGCGTGTAGATGGCAGTGTCGGCAAGTCGTTCGCGTACGGTGCGCAGGGCGGTACGTTCTTCGTCCAGGGGAACGCGGACTCCCGCGCCGGCATCCGACTTTCCGGGGCTGATGTCGTGATTGGCGGTGAGATCACCGAACCGATTGACGACAGCCGGGGCGGCATCGCGACGCGCGCGAACATCAAGGGATTTGCCTTCGAGTACATGACCAATGGGCGCGCCATCGTCCTCGGCGATCCGGGACCGTGGCTCTGCGCCGGCATGACCGGCGGTGTCGTGTATCAGCATCTCGTCCCGGCGATGGGGCTCGACCGCGCGGCAATTGACCGCCGCATGGCGAAGGGCGCGAAGATTACGATGGCCGACATCACCGAGGGCGATGCATGCACCATCATTGACCTGCTAACCCGCTATGCGGGGCGCTTAGTGGCAAGCGGTCAGAACGCGGCTGCGGATCGCGTGCGCGGCATGTGTACCGATCCAATGCAGGACTTCATCAAGGTTGTTCCCGAGTCGCAGCAGGTGGATCCGTCCATTTCGACGGAGTAACGGTAATCGGCTCGCGCGTCGGTTACAGGAGAGATGCGGGTGGTCATGCACAGGTGCGTGACCACCCGCAACCGTTGGCGCGTGCGTAAAGTCGGTGACAAAATCTAACGGAAATGAGCCGCTAATACGCTTCGAGGTAGTGGTCAACCTCCCACTGGCTGATGCATTTGCGGTAGTCGTGCCACTGCTGGCGCAGGGCCGCAACGTAGCGCTCGTAGATATGATCGCCGAGCGCCTCACGGATGACGCTATCGAGTTCGAGTTCGATGATCGCCTCGCCGAGCGTCATCGGCAGCATGCCGACATTGCGGGAGCGCAACTCCTCGTCCGAAACGCTGTACAGACTTTCCTCGAACGGTTCAGGGAGCGCGAGATTGCGTTCGATGCCGTCCAGTCCGGCGGCAAGCATCACGGCGAAGGCGAGATAGGGGTTCGCGGCGGGATCGGGGCAACGCAGTTCCATCTGACCGGCATGTTGCGGCCCGGTATCCGCCGGGACGCGAATCAGCGCCTCGTGATTGACGCGCGCCCAGATCAGGAAGACCGGCGCTTCGTGGCCCGGTATAAAACGGCGATACGAGTTGACGAGCGGCGACAGCACCGCTGACATACCGCGTGCATGCGCCAACTGCCCGGCCATAAAGGCGCGCGCCGTTTCGGAAAGGCTGTACGGATCGGTTTCGTCCGTAAAGGCGCTCAACCCCGTGTCGAGGAAATCGAGGCGTTGATGGATATGCATCCCCGAACCGTTGAGCCCGGCAATCGGTTTCGGCATGAACGTCGCATGCAATCCCCGGCGCGCCGCGACTGCCTTCATCGCCGTGCGGAAGGTGATGAGGCCATCTGCGGTGCGGAGCGCGCCGTCAGTCGGGAAGTCCACCTCGTACTGCCCGACCGACACTTCATGATGGTACGCCTCGGTGCGGATACCCATCTCGCGAATCAGGCGAACGACATCGCGCTGCACCGCCGCCGCCGCCCCACCGGCGGAATCGAAGTAGCCGCCGCTGTCCCCTTCCGGTGGGCGGATGCGGTCGCCGTCCCGCCGCAAGAGAAAGAACTCGACCTCCGGCGCGACGGCGTAGGTATAGCCGAGCGTGCGCGCCCGTTCGAGTTGCCGGGTAAGAACGGCGCGCGGATCGCCCAGGAACGGTTCGCCATCTGGGCGATGCACGCCGCACAACAAGCGGGCCGTCACGCCGCCCGCTTCGGATTCGGTCCACGGCACCGTCGCGAACGTCGCGAGGTCGGGAATCAAGTACATGTCCCGCTCCGCGACGCGCGTCGTGCCTTCCAACGATGAGCCGTCGAACCACATCCCGCGCGCCATCACGGTGGGCAACTGTTCGACGGCAATCGTCACACTCTTCACCATGCCGAGAATATCAATAAACTGCAAGTCCACGAACTCGACATTCGCTTCCTGCGCCCGGCTCAGTATCACCGCTGGAGTCATGTCGCCCCCTTCACGGATCGAGTCGCTTATGCCATTGGCGGTGATCGTCGCGTTGGTCACGGTCATTGCGTTCCTCTCATTCCAAGGGAAGGACGAAGGTCTGAGGACTGAGAGGATACCGCGCCCCTTCACCATTCAACACTCAGTCCTCAGTCCTTCCCCCTCAGTCCTTCGTCCTCATCGCACGGCGCGAACAGGCGGCGCGCTCGGCATTTGACGAACCTTGAGCGCGAGGTGCAGCAGCAAACGGTCGTGCGGATCCGCAAGGAGGCGTCCGGTCAACTCCTCGATCCGTCGTAGTCGGTAGATGAGGCTGTTGCGATGGATAAACAGCCGGTCCGCAATCTCCTGCATCCCGCCGCCAAGATCAAGATACGCCTCCAATGTCTGAACAAGGCCGCCGCCGCGCTTCTCATCATACGCCAACAACCCACCGAGCACTTCGTCCGAAAACGCGCTCAGATCGTCCGTTTGCCAGAGCGGATATAGTAAACGGTAGATGCCGAGATCGCCCGCCGCGCCGCTATCCACGACGGTCTGCGGCACAGCGGCCGTCGCGCCAAGCCGCAAGGCAAAATATGCCTGCTGGAACCCCTGCGCAATGCCCCGCCAGCCCGCATGACGGTCGCTGATGCCGACCGCGATGCCCGATAATCCGCTCTCGTCGGCCAGCCGCCGCCCGGCCTCGACTGCCTTCCGGCGCGACACTTCACCGTCCACCACCGGGAAGAGCACGGCAATCGCGCTCACCTCACTCAGTTCCATCACAAACGCGCGCGGCTGCCAGCCCGCGACCGCGCTTTCGAGCGCAGTGCGGATCACCCCGAGCGATTCCGCATCGGGTGACGGTGCGGCGAGCAGCACCGCAGTGCCGCGATGGGGATCGAGACCAATCGTGCGACACTCCGCCAGCGCCGCCGATTCCGTTTCCAATTTGCCGAGCAGCAGATTGCGGAGCGATCGCTCCATTTCGGCGGGGGTGGGGCCAAGTTGGCGAATCGCCGGAGTCACCCGACCGACACGCATCAGCGCGAACGAGCACGCATACGCGGTTCGTTCGGCAACCAGGCGATCGGTTTCCGTGAACGACGCATGCCCGACCGTGAGAGAAAGGTAGCCTTGAACACCCTCGGCGGTGCGAACAGGTGTCACGAGTCGCCCGTCACCGTCCGGCACCTGAACGATCAGCGTCTTTCCGTGCGCACGCGCGGCCTGTCGTGCCAACTCATCCACGTAGCCCAATGCGGCAGTACCGGCGATCGCAATCGGTAAACCGGCGAGATCGGTGAGGATCGCGCCACGCCCCGACACGTCCGCCGCTGTCGCGAGCAAGGCAGGCAGCGCGTCCTCATTGGCACTCATACCAGTCAGTCGGCGATCGAGGTCGGTGGTTAGCCGGTATAAGTCGCTGCCACGCGTCTGGATCAGTGCATTCAAGTGGCTTTCCAACGTCGCATCCACGGGGGCATCCGCGAGAATAACCGCAATATTCTCCTCGATCGCGCGCGACGCCAGCGGATGATCCGGCTCGAGGACGATTGCGGAAATGCCGTTGCGCCCAAGATCCGCCATCAGATTCCCGACGTACCCCGCCACATCGGGCCAAATGCGGCGGGGCATCACGATCAATTCTCCGCCATGCAAGGGGCGCAAGAGGGGCGGCA